>CBDTYJ010000185.1:0-5445 GCA_965364575.1 uncultured Gammaproteobacteria bacterium | reverse complement strand
GGGATGGCGTGGACCTGGCCCTTGGGCCCGTATTTGCCTTTCCGCGGCCCGAGCAAGAGTACGCCCGCCAACGCGGCGGCGGCACCCGCCATGTGGACGATGCCGGAACCGGCGAAATCGGAAAAGCCGTTGTCACCCAGGCTGAACATCCCGAACACGGCTTCGCCGCCCCAGGTCCAGGAGCCTTCCATCGGGTAGATGAAGCCGGTCATGAATACCGCGAAGATGAGGAACGACCACAGCTTCATCCGCTCGGCGACGGCGCCGGAGACGATGGACATGGCGGTCGCCACGAATACGACCTGGAAGAAGAAGTCCGCGGATGGGGCATAGGTAGCAGGCTCTTCAGCGCCGGCGACACCATCGCCAACGATCCCTCCCAGGAATAGTGTGAATTCGTCTCCCCCGTACATGATGCTGTACCCGCATACCATGTACATGGTGCACGCAACCGCGTAAAGGGCCACGTTCTTGGCGAGGATCTCCGTGGTGTTTTTCGAGCGGACGAGCCCCGCCTCCAGCATCGCGAAGCCGGCGGCCATCCACATGACCAGCGCGCCGCAAACGAGGAAGTAGAAGGTGTCGAGGGCGTAGCTGAGTTCAGCGATTTGCTCCATGGTTTGTGTTCTCCTTTGGCTACGCTCAGACCGCTTCCGGACCGGTCTCGCCGGTACGGATACGGATGACCTGCTCGAGTTCGGTGACGAAGATCTTGCCGTCGCCGATCTTGCCGGTCCGTGCGCTGTTGGTGATGGCCTCGATGGCCTGGTCGACGATGTCGTCCTCGACGGCGAGTTCGAGCTTCACTTTGGGCAGGAAGTCGACCACGTATTCGGCGCCGCGATAGAGCTCCGTGTGACCCCGCTGCCGGCCGAAGCCCTTGACCTCGGTGACCGTGACGCCCTTCACGCCGAGATCCGCCAGGGTCTGTCGGACGTCATCGAGTTTGAAAGGTTTGATGATGGCCGTAACCAGTTTCATGCTTTTGTTGCCTCCAGTTCGGAATCCGATAGCCACCGGCATCGGGAGTGGCCGGGAAAAGAACGCCATCCCCGCCGGTGGCCGGTACCGGAGTCCTTAAGCACGATGCGTGCCAGCTGACGGTTCCCATCAAAATCAATCGCTTAGCCGGGTGCCTGAGCTCCCGGCCGCCCATATCGCACCATGTCGGTGCGTGACCGCGGGAGCCGGTGCGCCATGCCGGGGCGCGCCCGGGCGGGAAATAGGGTTCAATAGGCGGTTATCGGCTCTGGTGAGCGCAGCGGGATGGAGGACAATCGCCTTGGTAGACCCGAAGATCATCGACGACCTGGCCAGACGCATTGCGGCCTCCGTGCCCGAGGGCGTGCGCGCCCTGCAAAGCGATCTCGAGCAGAATTTCCGGGCCGCGTTACAGGCGGGTCTGGGCAGACTGGATCTGGTGACCCGCGAGGAGTTCGACGTCCAGCGGGGTGTGTTGCAGCGTACCCGCCAGAAGCTCGAGGCGCTGGAAGCGCGCCTGCAGGCGATGGAGGATGGGGATCGCGAGAGAGGAACCGGCCAGGACGATTGATTTGGCGTCCCGGCTCTTTTCGCGCGGCGGAGAGGACGATGGGACTGGCAATTGTCACCAGCCGCGCCCATCTGGGGATGGATGCCCCGGAGGTGGCGGTCGAGGTCAACATCTCCGGCGGTTTGCCCGGCATGTCTATCGTCGGCTTGCCGGAGGCGGCGGTGCGCGAGAGCAAGGACCGGGTCAAGGCCGCCCTGCAAAACTGCGGCTTCGAGTTCCCGGCGGTAAAGGTCACGGTCAGCCTGGCCCCGGCCGACCTGCCCAAGGCTGGCGGCCGCTTTGATCTGCCGATCGCGCTGGGCATCCTGACGGCCACCCGCCAGCTCCCGGCCGCGACGGTCGGAAAATTCGAGAGCATCGGCGAGCTGTCACTGGACGGCAGCCTGCGGCCGGTGCATGGCGCCTTGAGCGCAGCCGTGGCTGCGGCGGCAAGCGGTCGCCGGCTGTTTCTCCCCGTCACCAATCTCGAGGAAGCCGCACTGGCCGCCGACGCCGAACTCATCGGTGCGGCCCACCTGCTCGAAATCTGCGAACACCTGGTCGGTACCAGACTCATCAAACCTCCGGCGGACCGGGGGCTGCCGGCGCCGCTTGTCACCGGAGATGGAGAAGATCTGAGCGAAGTACGCGGACAGGCTGCCGCCCGCAGGGCACTGGAGATCGCCGCGAGCGGCGGACACGACTTGTTGATGATCGGTCCGCCCGGCACCGGCAAATCCATGCTCGCCCGCCGCCTGGTGGGCCTGCTGCCGCCGCTCTCCGCCCGCGAGGCTCTGGAGGTGGCGCTGGTGTCGGCAGCCGCCAACGGCTCTTTCGAGGTCGGGCGATGGGGCCGGCGCCCGTTCCGGCATCCCCACCATTCCGCCTCGGCGGCGGCGTTGACCGGCGGCGGACGCATGCCGTGCCCCGGCGAAGTATCGATGGCTCACCGCGGCGTGCTGCTGCTGGACGAGCTGCCCGAGTTCTCGCGTGGCGTGCTGGAGAGCCTGCGTCAGCCGCTGGAGGACCGCAGGGTGACGGTGGCCCGGGTCGCCGCGAGGATCACCTTCCCGGCGGACTTCCAGCTGGTCGCCACCATGAACCCCTGCCCCTGCGGCTACCGTGGCGATCCCCTGTCCGCCTGTCGCTGTACGCCGGACGCGGTGGGCCGTTACCGGTCCCGGGTCTCCGGTCCGTTGATGGACCGGCTCGACCTGCATGTGGAAGTCCCGCGGCCACCGCCTGCCCGGCTGTTGGACGGGGCGGCTGGCGAGTCCAGCGCCCAGGTGGCCGCCCGGGTCGGCGCGGCCCGGAAGATCCAGGCCCGTCGTGGCTATGTGAACGCGCGGCTTCCGGCCGCCGCGCTGCTGGAAAAGTATGGCCCCCGGCGCGACGGGCTGCGGCTGCTGGAGCGGGCCGCCGCCCGCTTCGGCCTTTCCGCCCGCGCCTGTCATCGGGTCTTGCGGGTGGCCCGGACCATCGCCGACATGGAGGATACCGAGAGGATCGGCGTGCCCCAGGTGGGTGAGGCCCTCAGCCTGCGGCAGATCGATCGCGCCTGAGACCGTGGCTCCCTGGTGGCGTCCGTGGATTACGGTATAGTTGCGCCGCCGCCGCCGGCACGGCGGACCCGTGACCCGGCGACGCCGGTCGTACCCCTGGACCGCATCCGGTTTCTGAATGACGCTGAATCCCGCACAGCAGCGCGCCGTCGATCACGTGGACGGCCCCCTCCTGGTCCTGGCCGGCGCCGGCAGCGGCAAGACCCGGGTCATCACCGAGAAGATCGCCCGTCTGGTGGCGGACGGCCGGTTTGCGCCCCACCAGATCGCCGCGGTGACATTTACCAACAAAGCGGCCCGCGAGATGCGCGACCGGGTCGCCGTGCTGGTCAGCGCCGAGGCGGCCAGGGCGCTTCGGGTCAGCACCTTCCATACCCTCGGGCTGAATATCCTGCGCCGCGAATATGCTCACCTGGGCTACCGGCGAAACTTCACCATCATGGATGCCGCGGACAGCCGCACCCTGCTGCGGGATGTGCTGCGCCGGGATCGGGCCGACACCGAGGAGGCCGTCGCCGGGTGCCTGGCGGCGATCTCTCGCTGGAAGAGCGAATTGGTGGATCCGACGGCGGCCGAGGCCCGGGCCGAGGACGCGCTGGAGGCGGCTCGGGGACGTCAGTACGGTGCCTACCAGGAGGCGCTACGCAGTTATAACGCCCTGGATTTCGACGATCTGATCTTCCAGCCGGTGCAGCTGCTGCGGGCCCATGGATCGGTGCTGGAGGCCTGGCGGAGCCGTATCCGCTATCTGCTCGGCGACGAATATCAGGACACCAACCTGGCCCAGTACGAGCTCATGCGTCTGATCGTCGGCGATCGCGGCTGCTTCACCGTGGTGGGCGACGATGATCAGTCCATCTATGCCTGGCGCGGCGCCCGACCGGACAATCTGCAAGCCCTGTCGAAGGACTATCCCGGACTCACGGTGATCGCGCTGGAGCAGAATTATCGCTCCAGCCGCCGCATCCTCAGCGCCGCCAATGCCGTCATCGCCAACAACCCGCACCTGTTCGAAAAGCGGCTGTGGAGCGATCTTGGTCCTGGCGACCCCATCCGGGTGCTGCCGACCCGCGACGGGCGCGATGAGGCCGAGCGGGTCGCCATGGATATCCAGCGCCTGGCGGCCGGCAGCTCGGTCCGGTGGGGCGACCTGGCTATCCTCTATCGCAGCAACCATCAGTCACGTCCTTTCGAACAGGCCCTGCGCGAGCGCGATATCCCCTATCGCGTCACCGGTGGTCCGTCCTTCTTCGAGCGCTCGGAGATCCGCGACCTGATGGCCTATCTGCGGCTGATCACCAATCCGGATGATGACGCGGCGTTCCTGCGGGTGGTCAACGTCCCGCGACGGGAGATCGGCGCCACGACCGTCGGCCGGCTGGCCGCCTATGCGGGTCCGCGGTCACAAAGTCTGCTGGCCGCCTGTCTCGAGGCCGGGCTGCACGGTGCCTTGCCGGCGCCGGCGGTAGAACGCCTGCAGGGCTTCGCGCGCTGGATAGTGACTGCCAGCGACCGCATGAGCCGGGGGGAATCGGTGACGGATTTCGTCGAGTCATTGATCGAGGAACTCAACTATCGGGAGTGGCTGCGGGAGTCAGCCCGGGATCCGCGCCAGGCCGATCGTTGTCTGGAAAACGTGGACGAGCTGATCCGCTGGTTGCACGCGCTGGCCCGGCGGGAGATGGCCCGGAGCCTGCCGGAACTGCTGGCCCATCTGAGCCTGATGGACATGCTGGATCGACAGGAGGGCGAGCAGGAATCGGACGCCGTGACGTTGATGACCCTGCACGCGGCCAAGGGCCTCGAGTTCCCCCATGTCTATCTTGCCGGGATGGAGGAGGATCTGCTGCCTCACCGGAACAGCCAGGACGACAGCGGTCTGGAGGAGGAGCGTCGGCTCGCCTACGTGGGCATCACCCGGGCCATGCGCAGCCTGGTGCTTAGCTACGCTCGCAGACGCTCGCGCTTCGGCGAGACCAGCGCCTGCGAGCCCAGCCGTTTCCTCCACGAACTGCCCGAGGACGGCCTGATCTGGGATGGACGGAAGTCGGGCTTGTCAGAGGAGGAACGGCGCGCCCGCGGCCGGGATACCCTGGACGGACTGCGGCGCCTGTTGTCCGAGCCATGACGGACCGATAAAAAAGCCGGCTCTCAAGCCGGCTTTTCGTGCATCCGCGGAGCGGCTACTGAGATTGCGCCACCATGTATTCCACCGCGGCGCGCACCGCATCGTCGCTCAGGTCAGTACGCCCGCCCTTCGGCGGCATGTACCCGGCCTTACCCTGAAAACCGTTGATGGCGTGCGCCGACAGGGTGTCCATCCCCTGCTCGATGCGAGTCGCCCAGGCCGCC
>CBDTYJ010000184.1:0-5549 GCA_965364575.1 uncultured Gammaproteobacteria bacterium | reverse complement strand
TCGCTACCGTGGCTCCAGACCACCAGCCCGCCCAGCCGGGTCAACGCCAGCGGTGCCCTGAACAGATCCGGAAGATCCAGCGAGACGTCTTCGGAATCGATCTCGATCCGGCCACCCCGGCGATCACTGCGCACCCGACCGTTGAGACCGCTGACGCCGGGGGCTTTTCCCCACGGGTCGACAGCAACCTCATCGAGGATGACGTCCAGCTCGAGCCTGTGCTCGGGCTGATCGCCGGCAGTAGTCTCCACCGCGAGCGACAATTGCTCCAGGTCGCCGCGAGGGTTGAGAGCGAACATCGAATCCCTCAGAGCCTCGTCCGGCAGCAGCGGAACCAGCGGCATCAAATCCTGGAGCCGTATGCGCTCGGCCGAGATCGAGATCCTGCTGGCACCAGCGTCCCCCGGTCCGGTTTGGATATCGACCGTGGAATTACGCCACTCGCGCTCCGCCCGGCGCACATGCAGATTCGATGCCTGCAGCCGCCAACCTCTATCCAGCCGATCCCAGTCGAAGCGACCTTCGATCAATTGGTAACCGGCGCCGTCGGGCGCAGTCATGGCTTCCGCCATGGCGAGCGCGCGGATGGTGGTCTCCGCTGACACGCGCAACGGTTCTGCGCCCCGCAGGTCCAGCCACAGGCGCATATCTGCTTCGCCAGTCAGTCTCGGCAGCCACTGCAGACCGGCGAGGCGATGGAGCGCCGGGAACTCCAGTTCCTCGAACCACACCGACATGCGCCAATCGGAATAGACGCCCGCCTCGTTGACGGTGGCGACCATCCACCCGGAGATCCGCCGGGCCAGCTCTCCCGGCCGCCCGAGATTGAGATCGATACGCAGCTCCCGGTCATCACCGCTGAGATCCACATCGGCGTCCCTGAATACCCAGCTGGCACCTTCCATCTCGTCGTCGAAGACCACCCGGCCGCCCCGCAGGCGGATCTCGGCCAGCAAGGCTTTCCCCCGGGGCTTGATCGAACTGACCGGGATACCGAGGATGAAAATCTCGCCGCTTGCGTCCCGGCGGACGTCGAGCTGCGCTCCATCGACAGTGAATCGGTCTCCCTTGATCTGCCAGGCAAACAGCAGTTCGCTGACGTCCAGGCTGAGGCTTGCGGTATCGGCCTGCAGAAGGATGTTCCCGTCCGCCGAGAAGATCGCCGCGTCGCGGAGGAGAATCTCGGGCCCGTCAAAACCCAGACGCGCATCCATGCCGCCGATCTCCACCGGCAGACCGAGCATGCGGCTTGCCCATTGCTCGATCGGGGTGCGGTATTCAGGGAGTTGGTCCGCCGCCACGCGGAAAGCCCCGATGATCAGCGCCGACAGGATCGCCAGGGCTGCGAACAGGCCGGCGAACCACTTCCAGAGACGGCGTGCGAGACTGGGCATGGATGGGCTCAGCCGCCCTCAGATCGGGACGACATCAAAATGGTCCTGAGCATAGTTGGCCTCGGATTGCAGACGGATCGGCCGGCCGGTGCTCTCTTCCAGGTCCGCCAGGCTGCCCGACTCCTCGTCGACGATCATCTCCAGCACCTCTGGATGGGCCAGCACCAGCAATTCCTGGAACTCGAACTGCCGGGACTGTCGTAGGATCTCCCGGAATATCTCGTAGCAAACTGTCTCCGGTGTCTTGAGAGACCCTCTCCCCTCACAGATTGGACACGACCGGCACAGGACATGTTCCAGGCTCTCGCGGGTCCGCTTGCGGGTCATCTCTACCAGGCCGAGAGCGGACACTTCCGTTATCTGGTTGCGGGCATAATCGTTCGCCAGCGCCTTCTCCAGCGACTGCAGTACCTGGCTGCGGTGTTCGGGCAGCTCCATATCGATGAAGTCGACGATGATGATGCCGCCGAGATTGCGCAGCCGGACCTGCCGGGCGATGGCCTGGGCTGCCTCGAGGTTGGTCTTGAAGATAGTCTCCTCGAGGTTGCGGTGCCCGACGAAGCCACCGGTGTTGACGTCGATCGTCGTCATCGCCTCAGTCTGGTCGATCACCAGATAACCGCCGGACTTGAGCTGAACATTCCGCTCCAGCGCCCGGGATATCTCGTCGTCGATCCCATAGAGGTCGAAGATCGGCCTCGTTGCTTGATATTCCTCGATCTTGTCCGCCAGCTCGGGCACGAACATGCCGGCGAATCGGCGCATCCGTTCGCAGGTCTCGGGGTCGTCGACCCGTACGTTCTGGATGCCCGGGCCGAGCAGGTCGCGCAGAATCCGCAGGGCCAGAGGCAGATCCTCGTGGACCAGCTGTCGGGCTTCCGCCTTTGCGGCGTTGTCGTTGATCAGATCCCATAGCCGCCTCAGGAAGATCATATCCGCCCGCAGGGCCTCCAGCCCGGCGCCCTCGGCAGCGGTGCGGACGATGAAGCCACCGTCCTCCCCCTCCGGCACCGATTCCAGCATCTGGCGCAGACGAGCCCGCTCGTCTTCGTCCTCGATCCGGGCGGAGACGCCGACGCCGCGGCCACGCGGCATATACACGAGATATCGGGAAGGGATGGTGACGAACGTCGTGAGGCGCGCGCCCTTGGTGCCGATCGGATCCTTGAGCACCTGCACCAGCAGCTCGTCGCCTTCGCGGACCAGACTCTGTATGTCAGGCTGACGCCGGTCGCCGACGATCTCGCCGTCTACGGTTTCCTGGTGTACCGGATCCCGGTAGATGTCGCCCGCGTGCAAAAACGCCGTGCGCTCCAGACCGATCTCGAGGAATGCGGCCTGCATCCCGGGCAGCACTCGCGACACCTTGGCTTTGTAGATGTTGCTGATCAGACCTCGGCGTCGCGCCCGCTCGATAAAGACCTCCTGCAGCACGCCGTTCTCCACCAGAGCGGCTCGTACCTCCCTCGGCGTGACGTTGATCAGGATCTCTTCATTCACCGGTTTCGCTCCCGAGTGCCGGCCGCAGGCATCCGCCGAGCCCGTCGATCAGCCGGCCGGTCTCGAATAGCGGCAGACCCATGACACCGGAATAACTGCCTTCGAGCCGAGCGATGAACAATGCCGCGTATCCCTGGACGGCGTAGGCGCCGGCCTTCCCCATGGGCTCGCCGCTGGCCACGTAACTTTCGATCTCCGCGTCATCGAGTTCGCGGAAGGAGACCCGGCTGCTGCTGATCGCAGAACGTCTCGCGTCGTCGCGCAATGCCGCCACCGCAGTGACGACCTCATGCACGCAACCGGACAGACGTCTCAGCATCGCGGCGGCGGCGCCGGCGTCGGCCGGTTTGCCAAACAGCTCTTGCTCCAGCACTACCGCGGTGTCCGCGGCCAGTACGATCCGCCCATCCGCGCCGTCCAGCTCTCGATGAACGAAATCCGCCTTGCTGAATGCGATACGCCGGGCGAACTCGGAGGGTGACTCCCCGGGCAGGGGAGATTCGTCGACGTCGGCCGGGTGGATATCGTGTGCGACATTGATCTGCTGCAGCAGGGCACGACGCCGCGGCGAGGCTGAGGCCAGTACGATAAGCTCTTGATTCACCGAGGCAGTTTCACGCCTTCAGGCCGCAGATTCAAGGCCCCTCAGGCCCGTTTTCAATGGCTTCTGGTCCCGGCTATTCCCGGTGATAGGGGTGTCCGCGGAGCAGACTCCAGGCCCGGTACAGCTGCTCGGCGACGACGATCCGGACCAGTCCGTGGGGCAGCGTCAGAGGTGAGAGCGACCAGCGGAAATCTGCCCGCTCCAGACACCCTGGAGCGAGCCCGTCGGGCCCGCCCACGAGCATCGAGACATCCCGGCCATCCTGCATCCATTCATCCAGATGCCGCGAGAGCTGAGGCGTATCCAGCGCGCGCCCGGTGACTTCCAGGGCGATCACCCGGTCGGCCGGTGCCGCCGCTGCCAGCATGCGTTCGCCTTCGCTGGCCATGGCCTTTTTCACATCGGCGCCGCGACCGCGGCGTCCCAGCGGGATCTCCTGGAGTTCGAGCCGGCATTCGTGGGGCAGGCGGTTTGCGTAAGCCTGATAGCCGGCATCGACCCAGCCGGGCATCCGCGTCCCGGCGGCCAGCAATCGGATACGCATCAGCGCCGGTATCGGGTGCGGCTAGGCGGTGGGCGCCGCGGCGCTGGTGCGCGCGGCCGCGCCCCAGAGTTTCTCCAGGTTATAGAAATCCCGGACCTTCGGCAGCATCACATGGACCAGCACGTCCTGCAGATCCACCAGCACCCACTCGCCTCCATCGAGGCCCTCGACGCCCAGGGGTCTATGTCCCTGTTTTTTGCATTGGTCGATGACATTTTCGGCCGCGGAGCGCACGTGGCGATCCGACGTGCCGCTGGCTATGACCATGGTATCCGTGATCGAGGTCATCGTATGCACATCCAGGACAACGATGTCTCTGGCTTTCATATCTTCCAGCGCGGCAAGTACTGTCTCTGTGATATCTGGGCTGCTCATCAAGTCCTCTCGGTCTGGCGGGCGTAACAGCCCGACTCAAGGATGACCTTCCTGACCGTGTCGGGCATCAGGAAGCGCGGATCGCCACCATTCAGTACGAACTCTCTGATGGCGGTGGATGAAATTTCCAGTTGGGTGACCGCATGGATATATATCCGGCCGGCGCGGGATTCATGCAGATCACCGACCCGCCCCGTGCCGCGGTCCACCAGCAGTTCGCTCAGTGGGCCCATGTCCGGTACCCGCCAGCCGGGCCGATGCGCCACCACCACGTGCGCCAGCTGCAGGATCTCCCGCCAGTGGTACCACTTGGGAAGATCAAGGAAAGCGTCCATGCCCACGACCAGACAGATCGAGCGGTGTGCGTACTCGGCCCGCAAATCCAGCAGCGTGTCCACAGAATAGGACGGACCCTCTCGATGCAGTTCGCGATCGTCGACGACGAACCCGGGCTGGCCCGCGATGGCGGCGCGCACCATGTCGAGCCGCACCTGGGCATCGGCGACGGGACGTTCCCGGTGCGGCGGCGTGCCGGCAGGCAGGAACCTGACCTCGGGAAGCCGAAGCGACTCCATCAATTCGAAGGCCGTGCGCAGGTGTCCGTAATGGATCGGATCGAATGTGCCACCAAAGATCGCCATCGGATCCAGCTGGCTGAACCCGGCCATCAGGCGGCTTGTCCGCGGCTTCGTTTGCTGCTGCCGGCGATGGCGGTGACCAGGTCGGCCAGCGCCTGCCAGGGGCGGCCCGGGGCAGACCCCTTGATCACCCGGTCCACATTCGCGGTCCGTCGCAACAAGCGATGCAGCGCCGGCAGGGAGTGGCGCGCAAGGACCCGGCGAGCCAGCGGCTGGCGTCGCGGCCAGATGCCGGCACGGCGCATGGCATCACCTTCGACGCCACCCTGACCGAGCTGCCAGGATACGCCGGCCAAGGCCCTGAGTTCCCGCGCCAGGGCCCAGAGCACCAGCACCGGCTCGACGCCTTCGCCTCTCAGGCCGGCGAGGATGCGATGACTGCGGCCGAGGTCACCGGCGTCGACCGCGTCGACCAGACCGAACACGTCGAACCGGGCGCTGTCGGTCACGGCCCGGGCAACCTGTTCTTCGCTGACATTACCCTCACCGAGCAG
>CBDTYJ010000183.1:0-5640 GCA_965364575.1 uncultured Gammaproteobacteria bacterium | reverse complement strand
TTCACCCTCTCGAATTTCGGCATGATGGCGGGCCGCTACGCGACGCCGGTCGTGGTACCGCCCACCATCGCCATCCTCGGCGCCGGCGGCATCCGGCACGATGTGGTACCGGTGCTGGGAGGCATCGAGACCCATCGCCGCATCCCGCTGTCCCTGAGCTTCGATCACCGCTGCGCGACCGGGGGCGAGGCCTGCCGATTCCTGGCTGGCGTGATCGAGGATCTCCAGCGCGTCGATTAGACCGCCGGCGCCCGGATTGGCTCAGACTTTGACCGGATCCATCCGCAAATCGGCCGCCCAAGGCGCTAGAATTAGCGCATCGATCCGACACTCCGGCGAGTGCAGACCATGAGTTCAAAAGCGGCCGACCCGAGAAAGCGGGTCCTGGACGAGGTCACCACCCTGGCATCGGAGAAGGCGCCCGCCGATTGCCCCGTCGACGTGGCCCTGTTCGTCGGCCTCTACTACGCCAACGTGTCAGTGGAAGATCTGCAGGCCAGACGGGCCTCGGACCTGGCCGGCAGCGCCCTCCAGCACCTGAAACTCGCCATGCACCGCAAGCCGGGGCATCCCCTGGTGCGGATATTCAACCCCGATGAAGCAAGCCACGGCTGGAACTCGGAGCATACGGTCGTCGAAATCGTCAATGACGACATGCCCTTCCTGGTCGACTCGCTGGGAATGGTCATCAACGATTTCAATCTCTACATCCATGTCACTGTGCATCCCGTGCTGATCGTACGCCGCGACCCGCAGGGAAACCTGCTCGAGGTCCTGTCGTCGATCGAAGATGCAGGAGATGCCCAGTACGAGTCCTATATCCATCTGGAGGTGGACCGGGAGAGCGATCCCAAGGTATTCCGTGCCCTGGAATCGCGGGTCAAGAAATCGCTGAGCGACGTGCGTGGCGCCTTCGAGGACTGGTCGGCAATGCGGCGCAAGGCGCGGGATATCTGCCGCGATCTGGAGGAGAACCCGCCGCCCCTGGATCAGATCGTCATCGACGAAGCCCAGGCGTTTCTGGACTGGATGGACGACGATCATTTCACGTTCCTCGGCTATCGGGAGTACGACCTGATCAAGGGGACCGGCCTCGAAACCCTCAAGGCCAGACGGGGCACGGGACTGGGCATTCTGCGCAAATCGACCAAATCCACCGTCGCAAGCAGCAAGGCGATGAGCCGTGCCATCCGCCGCCACGCCCGTTCGAAGGATCTGCTGATCCTGACCAAGGCCAATGCCCGCTCCACCGTCCACCGGGTCGGATATCTGGACTACGTGGGCGTCAAAGACTTCGATGATGCCGGCCGCGTGGTCGGCGAGAAGCGGTTCCTGGGTCTGTTCACGTCGGTCGCCTACAGCCGCAGTCCGCGCAGCATCCCGGTGCTGCGCCACAAGGTGCAGAAGGTCATGGCGCACTCGGGGCTGCGCCCGGGCAGTCACGGCGGCAAGGCCTTGCTCCATATCCTCGACAGCTTCCCCCGGGACGAGCTGTTCCAGGCTTCGGTGGAGGAACTGAGCCGGATCGCCCACGGTATCCTCAACCTGCAGGAGCGCCAGCAGGTCCGGATCTTCGTGCGTCGCGATGCCTTCCGGCGGTTCTTCTCCTGCCTGGTCTTCGTGCCCCGCGATCGCTACAACACCCTGGTCCGGGAGCGGATCGAAGACATCCTCAGCGCGGAGCTGAACGGTACCCAGGTCGAATCCGAAGTGCAGATGTCCGAGTCCAAGCTGGCCCGGGTCCACTTTATCGTTCGCACCGATCCGGAAAATCCGCCACGGGTGCGTCTCGCGGCACTGGAGAAGACGATCTCCGAGGCCGTGCGCACCTGGCATGACGGACTCCGCGACGAACTGGTCGAACGCTTCGGCGAGCAACAGGGGCTGACTCTGTTCCGGCGGTACGGCGAGGTATTCCCCGCCGCCTATGTGGAGGATGTGACCGTCCGCGAGGCGACCTTCGATATCGAGCGGCTCGCCGCGGTCGAGCAATCACCCGACCAGCTGCGTATGAGTCTGTACCGCCCTCCCTCTTTCCCGGAACAGCGGGTGCGATTCAAGACCTTCCATGCCGATGCGCCGCTGCCCATCTCCGACGTCCTGCCGATGCTGGAGAATCTCGGCCTCCGGGTGATCAGCGAAAGGCCTTACCGGGTGCGGCTGCGATCGGACCGGGAGGTCTGGGTGCAGGACTTCGAGATGCTCCATCGGCAGGACAAGCTGGTGCCGTCAGAGGTCAACGAGGCCTTCCAGCAGGCCTTCGAGCAGGCCTGGTCGGGGATAACGGAGAACGACGGATTCAACGGACTTATCCTGGGAGCCGGTCTGTCCTCGCGCCAGGTGTCGATGTTGCGCGCATTCTGCCGCTACATCCTGCAGACCGGATTGCCGTTCAGCCAGAGCTATATGGAGCGGGTGCTGGGGGAGTACCCCGGCATCGCCCGTCTGCTGGTCCAGAAGTTCGAAGCCCGCTTCGATCCCGCGCTGGATGACAATCGTCGGAGGCGCCTGGGACTGAGCATCAGCCAGGCCCTGGACCACGCCATGGACTCGGTCGCCACCCTGGATGCCGACCGCATCATCAGCGCCTTCCGCGAGATGATCCGCGCCACTCTGCGCACCAATTTCTTCCAGCCGGACGAGACGGGCGGGCCGAAGCCATACATCTCCCTGAAGCTGGATCCTCGCAAGATCCCGGACCTGCCGAAACCGAGGCCGATGTTCGAAGTGTTCGTCTACTCACCGAGAGTGGAGGGCGTACATCTGCGCGGTGGCCGGGTCGCCCGCGGCGGGCTCCGCTGGTCGGACCGGCCCGAGGACTTCCGCACCGAAGTGCTGGGCCTGATGAAGGCACAAGCGGTCAAGAACACCCTCATCGTGCCGGTCGGTGCCAAAGGCGGGTTCGTCGCCAAGTGCCTGCCGAGCGGGGACCGGGAGCAGGTGATGCAGGAAGTGGTCGACTGCTACACGACGTTTATCCGCGGCCTGCTGGATATCACGGACAACCTGGTCGAGGGCGAGCCCGTGTCA
The DNA here is from genome assembly GCA_965364575.1 of uncultured Gammaproteobacteria bacterium. GTDB lineage: Bacteria > Pseudomonadota > Gammaproteobacteria > Steroidobacterales > XN24 > CAMYOC01. Next base: position 2,610 of record CBDTYJ010000183.1, on the reverse strand, counting down.
CCCCAGGATGTGCTCAGCGCCGACGACAGCGATCCATATCTGGTGGTCGCCGCCGACAAGGGGACCGCCACGTTTTCGGACATCGCCAACAGGATCTCCGCCGACTATGACTTCTGGCTGGGCGACGCCTTCGCTTCCGGTGGTTCGGTCGGATATGACCACAAAGGCATGGGTATCACCGCCCGCGGCGCCTGGGAATGCGTCAAGCGGCACTTCCGCGAGATCGGTCGGGATATCCAGAACGAGGACTTTACGGTCGCCGGGATCGGCGACATGAGCGGCGACGTGTTCGGCAACGGCATGCTGCAATCGCGCCACACCCGCCTGCAGGCCGCCTTCAACCATCTGCACATCTTCCTCGATCCATCGCCGGATGCGGCCGCCAGTTTCCGCGAGCGCAAGCGCCTTTTCGCACTGCCCCGCTCCGGCTGGGACGACTATGACCGCAAGCTGATCTCAAAAGGCGGCGGCGTGTTCTCCCGTGCCGAAAAGGTGATCAAGCTCAGCCCGCAAGCCCAGGCTATGCTGGATATCGAGGAGCGCAGCCTGACGCCGGACGATCTGGTCCGGGCGATCCTGCGCATGCGCGTCGATCTGCTCTGGAACGGCGGCATCGGTACCTATGTCAAGGCCAGCACCGAGACCAATGCCGACGCCGGCGATCGCAACAACGACGGCGTCAGGGTCAACGGCAAGGATCTGCGCTGCAAGGTGCTCGGCGAGGGCGGCAACCTGGGCTGCACCCAGCTCGGACGGATCGAATTCGCCCGCCATGAAGGCCGTCTGAATACGGATTTCATCGACAATTCCGCCGGCGTGGACTGCTCCGACCGGGAGGTCAACATCAAGATCCTGCTGAACATAGCCAGTCAGCAGGCGGGCCTCACGGCCGGCCGGCGCAAACGCCTGCTGGCCGACATGACGGATGAAGTGGCCACCCAGGTGTTGCGCAACAACTATCTGCAGAGCCAGGCGATCAGCCTGATGGAAGCAGGCGCGGTGGAGAGGATCCGGGAACACCAGTACCTGGTCCACGTGCTGGAGCGCAGCCGGATCCTGGACCGGGCGCTGGAGTTCCTGCCGGATGATGAAGAGATCACTCAGCGCCGTAAGACCGGACGCGGTCTGACGCGGCCGGAGCTGGCGGTACTCGTGAGCTACGGGAAGATGAGTCTGTATGCGGACATCATCGCCTCGGATGTGCCGGAGGATCCCTATCTCAGCCACGAGTTGATCAGTTATTTCCCGCAGCCCCTGCAGCGGCGCTACCGGCAGTTGATGGGTGACCACCGGCTGGCGCGCGAGATCATCGCCACCCAGGTGACCAACAGCCTCGTCAATCGCATGGGCCCGGTGTTCGCCTACCGGACCCGGGACGAGACCGGTGCCGACGTGGCGTCCGTCGCACGGGCCTATGCGATCGCACGCGAGGTATTCGATGTGCGCTCCCTGTGGACTTCCATCGAGGAACTGGACAACCAGATCCACGCCAACGCCCAGTACTCGATGATGAACCGGACTACCCGGTTGCTGAAACACGGCACCCACTGGCTGCTGGATCGGCCGAGCCAGGTCGAGGACATCGAGGCCTCCGTCAAACGCTTCTCGAGCCAGGCGCGCCAACTTTCCGAGAACCTGTCTGATTTTCTCGTCGGCCGCGAATTGCGGCGATTCAGCGAGGCCTTCAATCTGTACAAGGACCTGGGGACGCCGGACACCATCGCCCATCGCATGGCTGGCCTGCATGCGATGCACTCGGCGCTGGATATCATCGAGGTCGCCCAGGATACGAAAGCGACACCGGCGGCAGCTGCCCAAATCTATTTCCTGCTCGGTCAGGAGCTGCGCATCGACTGGCTCCGGGACCGGGTGGAGCAGCTGTCCGTGGAAGGACGCTGGCAGGCGATGGCCCGCAACAGCATGCGCGAGAACCTGTATCATCTCCAGGGCCTGTTGACGCGGCTGGTGATCAAGACTGGCCGGCGCCGGGCTCCGGAAGCGGCCGTCGGGGCATGGATCGAAACCCACAAAGAGAGGGTGGATCATGTGCTCGCCACGGCCAGCGAAATGACCGCGACGGGCGCCAAGGACTTCCCGACCCTGTCCGTGGCCATGCAGGAAATCCGCCGCCTCACCCAACTCTGAGAACCGTTCAGGAACCCGATTTATGTCCCAGGAACCACTTATTGCCGTCTTTGTCGATTTCGAGAATCTGGCCATCGGCGTGCGGGACATGAAGAATGCCGCCAAATTCGACGTGCAGCTGGTCCTGAAACGCCTGCTTGAGAAAGGACGTATCGTGTTCAAGCGCTCCTACTGCGACTGGAGCAACTACCGCGAATACGTCAAGGAGTTTCACGCCAACGGGGTCGAGATGATCGACATCCCCCAGACACGCATGGGCGGCAAGAACAGCGCCGATATCCACATGGTGGTCGACGCTATCGACCTCTGTTACGCCAAACAGCACATCGATATATTTGCCTTGCTGTCCGGCGACAGCGACTTCTCGCCGCTGGTGTCGAAACTCAAGGAGAACAACAAGCGGGTAATCGGTTGTGGCATTAAGAGCTCCACCTCGGATCTGCTGATCGCGGGCTGCGACGAATT
>CBDTYJ010000182.1:0-5655 GCA_965364575.1 uncultured Gammaproteobacteria bacterium | reverse complement strand
AGCGATTCCTTGACGCTGACCAGGAACTGGACCGCTTCGCGGCCGTCGATGATGCGGTGATCGTAGGTCAGCGCGATGTACATCATCGGCCGGATGCGGATCTCACCGTCCACGACCATCGGCCGCTCCTGGATCTTGTGCATCCCCAGGATGGCGCTTTGCGGTGGATTGATGATGGGCGTCGACATCAGCGAACCGAACACCCCGCCGTTGGTGATGGTGAAAGTGCCGCCGGTCAGCTCGCCGATCTGGATCTGCCCGTCCCGGGCCCGGGTCGCATAGTCCACGATCTGATTCTCGATATCGGCGAAGCTCATCCCCTCGGCATTGCGCAGGATCGGGACCAGCAGCCCCCGCTCCGTGGAGACGGCGATACCGATGTCGTAGAAGTCGTGGTAGACGATGTCGCTGCCTTCCACCGAGGCGTTGACCACCGGGAATTTGCGCAAGGCCTCGATGGCGGCTTTGACGAAGAAGGACATATAGCCGATGCGCACGCCGTACTTCTTCTCGAAACCTTCCCGATACTGTTTGCGCAGGCGCATCACATCGCTCAGGTCGACCTCGTTGAAGGACGTCAGCAAGGCGGCGGTCTGCTGGGCCTCGACCATGCGGTCGGCGATGCGGGCCCGCAGCCGGGTCATGGGGACGCGCCGCTCACCGCGGCTGCCCGCCGGTGCCGGCTCCGTTTCGGCCGCGGGCGGGGTCGGCGCCGGGGCCGCTGAAGGCTTGCCGGCTTCCAGGAATTTCATGACGTCAGCCTTGCTGATACGGCCGTCACGCCCGCTGCCCGGTATCTGTGTGGCATCCAGACCGTGTTCTTCCACCAGCCGGCGGACTGCCGGGCTGAGCTTGTCCGCCGCGCCCGGTCGCGAGGGCGTCGCCGCCGCCTCTTCCGCGTGCGCCGGGGCCGTCTGCCCGGCCGCCTCCGCAGCGGCCGGTTCGGGAGCCGGTTCCGCCGCCTCCCCCTCCTCGATGACGGCCAGGGTCTCCCCGCTGGTGACGGTGGTGCCATCCTGGATGAGGATCTCCTTGAGCACGCCATCGGACGGCGACGGCACCTCCAGCACCACCTTGTCGGTCTCAAGATCGACCAGATTCTCGTCCCTGCTGACCCGATCGCCGGGCCCCTTGTGCCAGGATACGAGGGTGGCATCCGCCACCGATTCGGGCAGCTGCGGGACCTTGACTTCGATACTCATGCCTTCTTCCTGATTTTGGATGATTCGGTGTGGGCGGCCGATTCGTCGGCAGCGATGTCCAGCGCCGCGTTCACCAGCGCCTCCTGCTGGGCAACGTGCAGCTTGTAGTAGCCGGCGGCCGGTGCGGCGGCGCCCATCCGCCCCGAGTAGAACAGCTCGTGCTCGTCATCGAGCGGTTCCTGCAGGCGGTGACGGATCTGATACCAGGCGCCCTGGTTCTGCGGTTCTTCCTGGCACCAGACGATCTCCCGGGCATTGCGATAATGGGCCACGATGGCGGCATAGCGATCGGTAGGGAACGGATAGAGCTGCTCCACGCGCACGATAGCAATATCCCGGATCGATTCAGCCCGGCGCTTCTCGATCAGGTCATAGAACACCTTCCCGCTGCAGAAGACGACTCGTCTGACGGCCTTGGGATCCAGTTCGTCGACCTCCGGCATCAGCTCCCTGAATTCCCGGCCGGTTCCCAGTTCCTCCAGATTCGAGACGGCCAGTTTGTGACGCAACAGACTCTTCGGCGTCATCACCACCAGCGGTTTGCGGAAGTCGCGCCGCACCTGGCGGCGCAGCAGATGGAAGATCTGGGCCGGCGTGGACGGCACGCAGACCACCATGTTGTTCTCGGCGCACAATTGCAGAAAGCGCTCGAGCCGGGCCGAGGAGTGTTCCGGTCCCTGCCCCTCGTAGCCGTGCGGCAGCAGCAGCGTGAGCCCGCAGACGCGGCCCCATTTCGACTCGCCGGAGCTGATGAACTGATCGATGACCACCTGGGCGCCGTTGACGAAATCACCGAACTGGGCTTCCCAGATCACCAGCGTGTAAGGGTCGGTCGTGGCGAATCCGTATTCGAAGCCCAGTGCCGCTTCCTCGGACAGGAGCGAGTCGGTGACTACGAAGCTGGCCTGATCCGGGTCCAGGTGCTGCAGCGGCAGGAACGGCTCGGCGCCGGTCTGATCGTGCAGTACCGCATGCCGGTGGAAGAAGGTGCCGCGGCCGCTGTCCTGGCCTGTCAGACGGATGTTGTTGCCGTCCGTGAGCACGCTGGCGTAGGCCATGGTCTCGGCGAAACCCCAGTCCATGGGGATCTCGCCCGCCGCCATACGCTTCCGATCCTCCATCAGGCGCGCCACGCGGGGGTGCATCTTCAACTCGTCGGGATGGCGGCAGATCGCCTGGGCCAGCGATTCGATGCGGGCGGGTTCGAGACCCGTCTCGACCGGCGCATCCCAGTCGGCGGTCATGAACCCGGTCCAGTTGATGGTGTACGGCGTCCCGACCATGCCCAGGGAGAACGGGAGAACGACGGTCCCTTCATCCAGCCCCTGGCGGTAATCCTCAAGCATCTGACGGACCTGCTCGTCGGTGACCAGGCCCTCGGCCACGAGTTTCTCACCGTAGAGCCGGCGCAGGGTCGGGTGGCTGCGGATGGTCTGATACATGACCGGCTGCGTCGCCGCCGGCTCGTCGGCCTCGTTATGGCCGTGTCGCCGGTAACAGACCAGATCGATGACCACGTCCTTGCCGAACTGTTGCCGGTAATCGACCGCCAGACGGGTGACCAGGAGCACCGCTTCCGGGTCGTCGCCGTTGACGTGGAAAACGGGCGCTTCGATCATCTTGGCCACGTCGCTGCAGTAGAGGGTCGAGCGCGCATCCCGGGGGTTGCTGGTGGTGAATCCGACCTGGTTGTTGCAGACGATGTGCACGGTGCCGCCGGTGCCGAAGCCGCGCGTCTGCGACATCTGCAGGGTCTCCATCACGACGCCCTGCCCGGCGAAGGCGGCATCGCCGTGAATCAGCACCGGCATGACCCGCTCGCCGGAAGCGTCCTGCCGGAAGCCCTGGCGGGCCCGCACCGATCCCTCCACCACCGGGTTGACGATCTCCAGGTGGGACGGATTGAACGCCAGCACCAGGTGCATATTGCCGCCCGGCGTACGCATGTCCGAGGAGAAGCCGAGGTGATATTTGACGTCGCCGGAGCCGGTGCGGTTGTTGACGTCGTAAGAGCCTTCGAACTCGGAAAACAGCTCCGCGGGCGACTTGCCCATGACATTCACGAGGACGTTGATCCGTCCCCGGTGCGCCATCCCCATCACCATCTCTTCGACGCCGCTCCCCCCGGCATAGCGCGCCAGGTCGGAGAGCAGCGGGATCAGGCTCTCGCCGCCCTCCAGCGAGAACCGCTTCTGCCCGACATAGCGGGTGTGCAGATAACGCTCGATGCCTTCTGCCGCGGTAAGCTCCTGCAGCGTTCGCAGCTTGGCTTCATTGCTGAGATCGCGCTCGGCGGCCACCGTCTCGAAACGGGTCTGCAGCCAGGCTCGTTCCTCGCCGGACGTGATGTGGGCCAGCTCGGCGCCTATGGTGCCGCGGTAGATCTGCTCGAGTCGCTCGATGATCCCGCCGAGTGACATGTTGGTCCGGCCTTCGACACCGGTCACCGCGAATCGGGTGGGGCTATCGGCCGCTGACAGACCGTAGCGGGTCGGATCCAGCTCCGGAGGCGTCTCCGGACGCACAAGACCGAGGGGATCCAGATCCGCCAGCAAGTGCCCGCGCATGCGGTAGGCCTCGAGCAGCTGCATGACCGCGGCCTGTTTCGCCAGCAGCGCTTCCGGCGCACCGGCTCTTAGCGGCTTGAGGGCGAACTGACGCAGGCTGGCCTCGACCGGACCCCGGGGTACCTCCGCGGCATCCCGGGGACCCAGGCTATCGAAATAGGCCCGGAGCTCGTTGCTGACCGACGCGGGATCCTTAAGATATCGTTCGTACTGTTGTTCCACGAACGGCGCGTTGCCCCCGAACAGCGGGCTGGTCCGATACCTGTCTTCTAGGCTGTTGCTCATGGTCCTGTCCGGGCGCATCGGCCGGAGGCGATGACCGCGCCGCAGGCGATCCTGAGGGTCACCGGGAGACGCTGTCACTGCGGGATTTGTCGGTCAAATGTCGCATCGGGGATCTCTGCCGATAACCGGACGCGCCTGGCGTCCTCCCCGAAGCCGGTTAGTTTAGCCGATGGCCGTCCCCGATCAAATGTCACGGGCGTTTTTCGGGCCCGTGGGACGACGCCCCCACAGGCGCTAGAATCGTCATTCCCGGTGCCCTCTGCCAGCGATGTCTCGAGCCATGCCCGTCACCCCCCTGCCGCTGCTTGAGCCTCCCGCAAGCCTGTGTCTGCTGCGGCTCTCGGCTCTCGGTGACGTCTCGCACATGGTGCCGGTGGTGCGCAGCATCCAGGCACAGTGGCCGGCGACGCGTATCAGCTGGTGCCTGGGCAAGCTCGAACACCAGCTGGTCGGAGACATCCCGGGCATCCGGTTTCACGTGTTCGACAAGGCCCTGGGCTGGCGGGCACCGTTCGCCCTGAGGCGTCAATTGAGCGGTGAGCGCTTCGACATCCTGCTGCACGCCCAGGTCTCGATGCGGGCCAATCTGGCCAGTCTCGCCATCCATGCGCCGGTCCGGCTCGGCTACGACCGCGGAAGATCCAGAGACCTGCATGGCCTCTTCATCAACCGGCGCATCCCGGAGGCCGGCGGTCAGCACGTGCTGGACAGCTTCTTCAGCTTCGCCCGGACTCTGGGCGTCGATCACCGGGAATTGCGCTGGGACATCCCGGTGCCCGCAGCCGACCGGGAATCTGCCGCCAGGCTGACAGAGGGAGACGAGCCGGTGCTGATCATCAGTCCGTGTTCGAGCCATCCGCTCAGAAACTGGCGCGCCGAGCGCTATGCGCAAGTGGCCGATTACGCGGCCGCCCGTCACGGATTCCGGATCGTCCTCTGCGGCGGCCCTTCGACACTCGAGCGGACCCTGGGTGACGCCATCGTCGCCGCCATGGCATCACCCGCGCTGGACCTGATCGGCAAGGATACGGTCAAGCAGTTGTTGGCGCTCCTGGAACATGCCGCATTGCTGATCTCTCCGGACTCGGGCCCGATGCACCTGGCGACCGCGGTCGGCACTCCGGTGATCGGCCTGCATGCGGCCAGCAATCCCCGCCGTAGCGGTCCGTATCTGAGTCAGCAATGGTGCGTGGATCGCTACGATGATGCGGCCAGAAAGTACCTGCGCCGGCCGGCCGAGGCACTCAGATGGGGTGCCCGTATCGAGCGGCCCGGCGTCATGGACCTGGTGACCGTGGACGACGTCGTGGAACGGCTCGATGCCTTCGTGGCCGCGGGCGGTCCGACACAGGCATAATCGGGCGGTCAGCACCACCACCCGGAGCCGTCATGAGCGAGATTCGCGTCCCCATCTCGGTGGGCGAACTCATCGACAAGATGACCATACTGGAGATCAAGTCCGAGCGGATCACCCGGGCCGGACCGCTGGCCAACGTGCTGCGGGAGCTCGAACGCCTGACCCGGATATGGGAGAACAGCCCGATCTCGGACCAGGACATGGAGGAGGCGCGGACCGAACTGAAGGTCGTCAACGAAGCGCT
>CBDTYJ010000181.1:0-5687 GCA_965364575.1 uncultured Gammaproteobacteria bacterium | reverse complement strand
GGTCTGGCTGCTGGCGACGCTGGAGATATTCGGCATCTTCGATCCGATCTGGGAGGCAGTCTGGTCGGCAATCAGCCAGAAGATCACGATCGGCAATTTCCAGATTTCCCTCAGCGACCTGCTGGCGTTCCTGATCGCCCTGTATCTCGGCGTGCTGATCTCCCGCTTCCTGCGCTTCGTGCTGCGGGAGGACGTGTATCCGCGCATGCGGCTTCCCCGGGGTGTACCGTCGACCATCAGCATGATGGTCAATTACGGCGTCATCACCATCGCCTTCCTGGTGGCGCTGGCCGCGGCCGGTTTCGAGCTTGGGCGCCTCGCGATCATCGCCGGCGCCCTCAGCGTGGGCATCGGCTTCGGTCTCCAGGCCATCGTCAACAATTTCGTCGCCGGTCTGATCCTGGCTTTCGAACGGCCGGTCCAGGTGGGTGACACCATCGAGGTGGGCACCCTGCTGGGGCGGGTGACCCGCATCGGCGTGCGTGCCAGCACCATGCGTACCTACGACGGCTCGGAGGTCATCGTGCCCAATTCCGAGTTCATCTCCTCCCAGGTGATCAACTGGACTCTGTCGGATGTGACCAAGCGTCAGCACCTGCCGGTGGGCGTGGCCTACGGCAGCGACCCGGAGGAGGTCATCAGGATCTTGCTCGAGGTGGCCAGGGATAACCCCCTGGTGCTTCCGGAACCCGAGCCATTTGTCATCTTTCACGGGTTCGGTGACAGCTCACTGAACTTCGAACTGCGGGCCTGGTGCGCATTCAATGACGGCCTCACGGTGTTGACCCAGCTCAACGTCGGCATCAATCGGGCGCTGGCCGAGCACGGCATCGAGATCCCCTTCCCGCAACGCGATCTTCATCTGCGCTCGGTGGACGCAGACGCGGGCCACGCCCTGGCCGGGACCGGCGGACGTCCGCCTCCCGGGCCATCCGCCGCCACCTCGAACCCCCCGGGGGGCGAATCGCCCAGCAAGACCCAGGGCTATCCCGCCGAGGCGGACGGAAGCGACAGTGCCTGACGCGGCCGGTTGGACCTGCTGTCTCCAGGCCGCGCCATGGATAGAGCGGCGATGCGGCTGACCGGTTTCGATATCGCCGTGATCCACCTCCACGAACAGACCGCGGACGGCGGCAGCGGCCTGCCCGTGAATCTCGGCATCAGCCGGAACCTGCTGGTCTGTGTCCGGGACGAAACCGGACTGGCGGGCTGGGGTGAAACCGTGCCGCGTTTCGGGGTCCAGGGAGAATCCCTGGAATCCTCCCGGGTCTGTCTCCATGAGCGGGTGCTGCCGCCGCTGCTCGGGCTGGAGCTGGACAGCTTCGAACAAGCCGCCGCCGCTATGGAGCGTCTGCTCGGCGGCTTGCCGCGCAATGAACTGACGGCATTCTGCGCCGCGGAGCTGGCGGTGATGGACCTGGCCGGCCGGCGCTTCCAGAGGGCGGCCGGCGACGTGCTGGGCCCCGCCCGTCGTGACTCGGTCCATTACAGCGGCGTCATCGACGCCATTGATCCGGGCGCCGTTCGCGCCCAGGCAGCCGCCCTTCGCCGGCGCGGGGTATCCTCAGTCCGGATGCGCCTGGGCGTCGATCTCCAGCGCAACCTTGAACGTCTGGATATTGCGTCCCAGATCCTCGGCCAGGACGTCGCGTTGCTGATCGATCCCCAGCAGCGCTGGGATCGCGCTCAAGCCCTGCACCAGTTGTCGGCCATGTCGGGATTTCGACTTGCCGGCGTCGAGCAGCCCGTACCCTTTGACGATCTCCGGGGCATGAAGGCGATCACGGAGGCGGGCCTGGCGCCGGTGCTCGCATCGGGCCAGATCCAGACCCGGGAAGACGTGGAGCGGCTGGTCGAGACCGGGGCCTGCGACAGTATCAGCATCCGCATCGCCCATTGTGGCGGCCTCCATGGCGCTGCCGCCGTCCATGGCGCCGCCAGGGCCGCTGGCCTGGGTTGCACGCTGGGCGCCCCGCGCCAGGAGATCGGACTCCTGGCAGCCGCCGGACGACAATTCGGCCTTCGAGCCGAGGGGATCACCTGGCTGGACGAGTGCGCGGCCATGGCGCGTTCGGAGCATCCGTTCTGCACACCCGCCATGGCCGCGGGACCGGCCGGGGTGGGGCCCGCCCCGGCCGGCCCGGGATTGGGCACGATCCCGGACCCGAACCGCATCGAGCCCCTGATCCGCCAGAAGATATCGGTTCACTAGCCCAGCGCTGACCGGGAAAGCTGCCGGCGGCGACCGCCGCCCGGGTTCTCCGGCCGTGGACTGCATTTCCTGCCGATCAGCCTCGTTTCTGAACAAAAACAGACACTTTATGCGTCGCAAAATCCACGCCGGTTGTTGATCTGGATCAGTAATGCACCCTATTGCGTCGGGTAATATTCGATCTCGCTAATGCAGGTTTTTCTACATTAGCCCAGATTGAGACATTGCGGTGCGCGCCTTGCAGGGCGCATCCGCCGGATAAGCAGGTATGACCACTTCCGCCCTCAGGCGCCCAGGCTCCGGCCCCCTCCCGGACCAGCGCCTTTTTTTGTCCCTGCGATCCGGATCCAACGAATCCCACCAGAAATCAACGAGCAAGGAGGTAGGGACATGAAGACGACTCTACGACTGGGCGCCGCCGCACTGGTCGGCTTCCTCGCGCTGGGCTTCAGCAGCCTGGCGACGACGCCAGCCACCGGCGCTGACGGCAAGGAACTCTATCGCGAGTACTGCAAGGGGTGCCACGAAGAAGGCTCTCCGAACGGCGAGTACACGCCGATGACGCTGATCCAGGACCAGTGGATCCGTTTCTTCGACAAGAAATACGAACGTAAGCACAAGTCGGTCATCGACGAGCAACATGGCGGCAAACCGGTCACCGAGACCATCTCGCCGGAAGATCTCGAACTCATCCGTGAGTTCGCCATCGAAGGCGCCGCCGACTCAGAACACCCGATGACCTGCGGCTGAAGGGGAGCGAACGATCATGCTACGAAGAATATTGATCAGCACAGCGGCGGCGACCGCCGTAGCGCTGTCGGCACCCGCCGCCTGGGCGGACACCTCGGAATTGACCGTCGACGAGCTGATGCAGCAGGTGGAATGGCTGCAGGTGCAGATGAGCACCCTGCTCAAACAGGTCGATGAGATGAAAGGTGAAACCGCGGCGACCGCCGAGAAGACGGAAGAACTGGCGGAACGCACCGACTATCTGGAAGAAGACGTCGAGGATCTGGACGATCGTCTGATCAAACCCGAGCGCCACGCGGCGCTGGACGCAATCCGCTTCGGCGGCGACTTCCGCACCCAGGCGCACAACATCTCCATCGATATGGCGCCGAGGATCGACGGCATCAACGTGCAGAAGGACCTGGTCAACACGCTGTTCTACTTCGGCGCCACCGGCCAGCCGCCGATGACGCCTGATCTGAGCGATGTGGACACATTCATCCAGCAGAACTACGACCAGTATCTGTACTATCTGGACAACACCGTATCGTTCGATTTCATCAAGCAGCAGGTCGAAGGCCTGCAGCAGATGGATCCGGCCATGGCCGAGCAGCTGCTCGGGCTGCTGGCTTCCCAGCCGGACAGCTTCGTCCCCGGCTATGACCACGACAACGATATCGTCTACACCACCCGGCTCCGTATGGACATGGCCGCGGATGTGGCCGAGGACGTGGTTTTCGAGGGCCGCCTGGGCATGTACAAGACCTGGGGCGATTCGACCAACGTACAGGTGTTCAACGGCCAGCCCACCTCGATCGGCTGGGACGGAATCACGGTCGGCGTGCCGCCGAGCTCGGACATTATCCGGCTCGAGCGGGGTTACTTCACGTGGCGCGACATCGCTGATCTGCCCATGTACCTGTCTGTCGGGCGGCGGCCCTCCACCGGCGGCGCACCGCTCAACTTCCGCGAGGACGAGCTGCGCGGCGGTACCCCGATCGGTGCACTGTTCAACTATCAGTTCGACGGCATCACCTGGGGTTACCACTTCAGCGAGGCTTCCACCTTCCGTATCTGCTACGGACTGGGTTACGAGTCCGAGTGGGGTAACGGCAGCGAGTACAAGCCGGCCGCGGATCGTCTGGATGATACCTGGTTCATCGGCGCCGTCTGGGATGTATTCAACACCGACCGCACGCTGCTGCAATTCAACGTGGCGACGGCCCAGGACATCGGCGATGGCTTCAACGGTCTGACCGTACTGCCGTTCGACCCCATCACCGGCCAGGATGCGCCGCCTGCGGTGATCCGCTACACGCCCACCGACAATATCGGCAACATGAATCTCGCCGGTCTGGTGCTGGTGCGGCATGACGGACCGTTCGACTGGTTCATCAGCGGCAACTACTCGAAATCCGACCCGGACAACGTGACCACGCCATTCGGCGGTCTGTTCTCCGATCCCTTCGAGCGGCCGGACGATGAAGACGGCCATATGTACTATCTGGGCGCCCGCTATAACTTCAAGAACCAGAAGACCAAACTCGGTCTGGAGTACAACCACGGCTCCAAGTACTGGTTCAACTTCGCGCTGGCGGAAGACGACTTCCTCGGCCCGAAGACCAGCGTACGAGGCGACGTCTGGGAGGCCTATATCACCCACCGGATCCGCGACCGGTTCGTATTCAAGATCGACTACATCTACTACGACTACGATTACTCCGGCTCCGGCTGGATACTCGGCCGGCCGAAGGATGTGGATGACGTGAACATCCTGGCCACACCGACCTATGAAGAGGCCCACAAGTTCATGGCCAGCTTCAGCGCCCGATTCTGACCCGGAGACTGCCATGCGCATTGTCACGCTGACAGCGCTCGTCCTCCTCGGGCTCGCCGCCTCCGCAACGGAGGCGGCGGGCAAGAACCGCCACGAGCGATTCGTCAAAAACTATGAAGGCACCCAGACCTGTCTGAAGTGCCACGAGGAAGAGGCCGAGAACTTCTTCCACACCCAGCATTATCAGTGGCGGGGCGCTACCCCGGATCTGGTGAACTCCGGCGGGCAGGAGCTGGGCAAGCTGTCCATGGTCAACGACTTCTGCACCAATCCCACCGGCCCGCAATGGATCGGCGAGGTGAAGAATGCGGACGGCAAGGTCCTGGCCAAGGGCTGCTCGTCCTGTCATTCCGGCCTCGGCAAGCTGCCGAGTGAGGAGATCAGCCGGGAGCAGCTGGAGAACATGGACTGCCTGATCTGCCATGCCTCGGGGTACCGGAGGGATCTTTACGAGACCGAGGACGGCGGCTGGGAATGGAAGCCGATCCTGTGGAAGAACCAGGAAGGCATGAACTCTGTCGCCCGACGGATCAAGATCCCGGATCGGACGATGTGTCTGCGCTGCCACTCCGCCTCCGGCGGTGGGCCCAACTTCAAGCGCGGCGACATAGAGTACACGCTGAAGGATCCGCCCAGGAGCTTCGACGTGCACATGGCGTCGGACGGCAAGGACATGACCTGCGTGGACTGTCACGAGGGCGAGGCCCATCGGGTGCGCGGGCGCGGCGTGGACCTCGCCGCCACCGACTCGCCGGACGCGCCACTGTCCTGTGAAGGGGACTGCCATAGCGCCACGCCTCACGAGCTCACGGCACTCGATATGCACACGGACCGGGTCGACTGCACCGCCTGTCACATCCCCACGTTCGCCAGGGATGAGCCGACCGACATGTTCCGTGACTGGTCGAA
>CBDTYJ010000180.1:0-5690 GCA_965364575.1 uncultured Gammaproteobacteria bacterium | reverse complement strand
ATGAACGGTCTGCTCGGGGCGCGGGACCGTGACGTCACCTTCGTCGTGGTGAACAATGGCGGCGGCGCCATATTCGATCTGTTGCCCCAGCGCGAATTGCCGGAATTCGAGCGCCTGTGGCTGACACCCACCGACCTCGATCTCTCGAAAATAGCGGCGCTCTATGGGCTGCGCCATCGCGCCACCGGTCCCGGGACCGATTTCTCCCGGCACCTTCGCGAGGCGTGCTCCGCGCCTGGCGCCGATCTGATAGAGGTGCGCGTAGACCGGCAACAGAACAGCGCGCGCTTCAGGACTTTATGGGCCGCCGCCGGCCGGATCTGACGTCCATCGCAACACACCGTCGCAGGAGTACGAGCCGTCATGGACATAAAACCACCAAGCACCCTGCCGGCCATCCGCACCACGCTGATGCCGAAAGACACCAATTCCTACGGATCGATCTTCGGCGGCGTCATCCTGTCACTGATCGACCTGGCCGCATTTATCGAGGCCGAGCGGCAGGCACCGCACCGTTATCTGACCGTGGCGATGAACAAGGTGGAGTTCCACAAGCCGGTCATGGTCGGGGCCATCGTCACGCTCTGGTCCCGGACCCTGCACGTGGGACGGACCTCGATCCGCATCCGGGTCAAAGTCCTGGCGCGGGCGAGAAGCACACCGGACGATGACGAAGTCACCACGGCGGAGGTGACCATGGTCGCCGTGGACGACGACGGCGCACCGACCCCGATTTTCGGTGGCAACGGCGCCTGAGCCGTCGGGTATGCAGGGGGCGGGGGCAGTCTCGGGGGCCCGAATAAACACGGGGACCCTGGACGGGTCCCCGCATCGAGGGAAGGTCAACGGAGATTAATCGGAGAAAGAGCTTTGATTACCTCCACGGCTAATCTAGCGCCGTGGTCGCAAAGCGCAATGACCCAGATCAATTTCCCGGACGGTACGGCGACCGTGGTCGGTCCACCGCCCTGCCGCTGCGCCGCCCTCAGGCCTCCTTGACAGGCGCATCCGGTGCGTTACGCGCCACCGAGGCGATGCCGTTCTTGCAGCTCGCAGACGAGTTGTACATCTCGCTGGTGCCGATGACCTGGCCGTTGGTGGCTTTGAGCACAAAGTAATGCTTGCCGTTCGACGAGGTCTTGGCCTCGAAACGCTTCTCGACCTGCGAATTCTTCCGCACGGACTCGATTCCGTTCTTGCAATCGGTCTTGGCCTTGTAACCCTGGCTCTGGAGGATCGGCTCGCCGTTGCCGGCTTTCAATTTGAAATAGTGCTTGCCGTCTTTGCCGGTATAGGTCTCGAATTTGCCTGCCATCTCGTTCTCCCGCTTGTCGTTGGTTTCAGCTTGTGGCGACGGCGGCCCGTCGCGTCGGCGCCACACTTTGACATCGCCCGCACTTTGGAATCAACCATTTTCGGTCAAAGTCCTGGAAATCAGCCCGAAGATCGGACCACCGTATCGAACCGAAGCGCCCGAATTCGGGCCTGCAGCCGTCCGGCACCGCCCTCCCGCGATGCCCTGTCGGGGCACGCCGGGACCCCGGGAGCGAGCGCTGACCGGTCTGGAACTGCGGGCCAACCCTATGAAATATAGTCGATTTTGACCGCTTATCAGCCGATTTTGACCGCTTGTCGGAAACTGTTGCCGGACCGCCGATCGGGCGGGAAACTGGCAGCCATGAAAACTCAGCGTCAATCCGGCTTCTCTTTGCTCGAGGTCCTGGTCACGGTGGCGATCGTCGCCATCCTGCTCGGGATCGGCGTTCCGTCCTTCCAGAATCTGATGGACACCAACCGCATGGCCGCCGCGGTCAATGACCTGGTGAGCGGCATGCATGCCGCCAGGGCCGAAGCGATCAAGCGCCGCGCCAACATCACGATCTGCGCCAGCAGCGACTGGAACACGGCCGATCCGGATTGCGACGCCGCCGCCCATTTCGGCAGCGGCTGGATCATGTTCGTAGATGGCGTGCCGCCCGTCGCGGCGAACGCCGACATCGACGGCACCGACGAATTGCTACGCGCCCATGGCCCGCTGGCGGGCACTATCGACCCGGTGACCGTCAACGGCGGCGTGACGGTGCCCTACATCTCCTTCGGCCCCACCGGGTTCACGCAGCAGATCGCAGCACTGGTGCCGGTCAACAACATCCAGATCTGCGACCGGCGCGGCGACGCGGACACGGGCGGAGGCATCGCCGCCGGCCGCTGGGTCAACATCGCGCCGACCGGGCGCCCGCAGATTTTCTCGCAGCAGGCGGACGTCCAGGGCGGGCCGCTGGGCGGCTGCTAGGGAACGTATTGGGAAACATCATGAAATCCGGATATCAGCTCAAGAACAGGTCGAAGGGATTCACGCTGCTGGAGGTGCTCGTCGCCCTGGTGGTGATCTCCGTCGGCATGCTCGGTATCGCCGTGCTTTACGTGGAGGGCCTGAAGGCTCAGCGCACCTCCATCTTCCGCACGTCGGCGGTCAACCTGGTAGCGGAGTTGGCGGACCGTATCCGCGCCAATCCGACTGCCGCCGCCGCCTACCAGGGTGCCGCCGCCGATAATGGCTGCACCAACGGCGTGGGAGACTGTACGCCGGCCCAACTGGCGGCAGAGGATCTGCTGATCTGGAATCAGAATCTCGCCAACCGCCTGCCGGCCGGAGCGGCCGGGACCGTCGTCGTGACGGATCTGGGCATCATCAACCAGTACGTCATAACCGTGACCTGGCAGGAAGCGGGGTTCCCCGACGCCCAGGACTACTCGATCACGGTACAGATTTAGGAAAGTCATCGTCATGCCGAAAACGCGCTCGACACATCACAGACCCGACCATGCCGCCCGCCGGCCGGTGCAGGGATTCACTCTGATCGAAATGATGGTGGCCATGGCCATCGGCCTGGTCCTGATCCTGGGTGCCGTCAACATCTATGCCCAGGGCCGGCAGAGTTTCCGCACCGCCGAGACTATCGCCCGGATCCAGGAGAATGCCCGTTTCGCCCTGGACCTGATGGGCCCGGACATCCGCCTGGCGGATTTCTGGGGCCGCAGCGGCGAGGCGGCGTATATCACGGTACCCGGCGGAATCGCGGTTACCTGCGGCGCGAACAACGTGACGGCCTGGGCGCTCGACCTGGCCAACGGTATCGAGGCGGTGGATGACGGCTACACCCTGCCCTGCCCGGCGTTCACCGGCGCCCAGCCGAATACCGATGTGCTGATCGTCCGTCACGTCAGCGGCCAGCCTACGGCACCCACGGCAGGTCGTCTGCAGATCCAGAGCGGCCGCGTGTCGGCGGCATTGTTCGACGACGGTGCGATCCCGGGCGGGGGTGTACCCGCTCCGCCGCTCTCGGCTACCCACGACGTGGTGGTGAATGCCTATTACGTGGACCAGCAGTCGACGCTAGGCGCGAATGTGCCGTCCCTGCGCCGCCAGACGCTGGTGCCCGGTGCCGGCGGAGCCTCCCTGATCCAGGATCAGGAGATCATCCCCGGGGTCGAGAACCTGCAGGTGCAGTTCGGCATCGACACCAACGACGACAATACCGTGGAACGTTACGTGGATTCCGACGCCGCCATCATCACGCCCGGCGCTGCCGGATTCGACCCTGATGCGGAAATCCTGTCGGTGCGTCTGTGGATGCTGGTCCGCGCCGAACAGCGGGAAAACGCCCATACCGACACCGGGCCGTACACCCCGCCGGATGGCGACCTGGCGAATATCACGCCCAACGATCCGTTCCGGCGCCTGCCGGTGACCACCACCATCACGCTGCGAAACCAACGGAGCTGAGCGATGATTTTTCCCAACGGCAATCCTGATCGGCAGTCCGGCGCGGCGCTCGTCGTCGGCCTGGTCCTGCTGCTGGTCCTGACCATCCTGGCCGTCGCCACGATGAATACCGCCAGCCTGGAAGTGGCCATGGCCAGCAACAACCAGAACAGCCAGAACGCGTTCCAGATGGCCGAGACCGGCATCGATCTGAACCTGGCCACGGCAGATAACAACCGTGCCCTGCTGGTCGCCGTCACCGGCGCGCCCGCCTGGTGTCTAGGTGAAACCGCGGTGGCCGATGTGGGCACCTACAACGGCTGTCATGTCTACACCGGTGACGCCACCGCCCTGGTGGGCTCCAGCGTCGCCATCGGCGGCGGCCTGGCAGCGTATCACTTCAATTCCAATGGCACCGGGACGTCCTTCCGTGGCGCCCAGTCCAACCATCTGCAGAGTTTCTATGTCCCAGGTCCCGGCGGCGGGAACTGAGGGAGGTCTATCCGTCATGAATATCTTTCGCATCATCTGTTTGCTCGCTTTCGGCACCATCCTGGCCTCCCCGGCCCATGGCGCCCTCGAACGCATCGAGGACACCCTGGAAGTGGACCGGAGCCAGGTCGAACTGCCCAGCTACACCGCAGACCGGGTGGTCGTGCGTCCGTGCGAGGGGTGCGACGTCAAGATCCTTCGGGTCAACGAGAACACCGTCTATCGACTCGCTGTCGGGGGCGAGTCCGTCGATTTGCAGACCTTCCGCGAGGCGGCCTTCAAGCGCCCGCCCCGGGACACGTTGATGTACATCACTTACGCCCTGGATGGCGAGACCATCAAGCACATCGTGCTTGGCGCTCCGCCGCCGGCGTTGGCCGAATAACGAGGACGCAGTCATGAGAACGAACATCGAACCCATCAAGATGCGGATCGCTTCCGTACTCGCGCCCATGATCCTGATCCTCGGCGCCGCCAACCCGGCAGTGGCCGACGATGCGGAGCTGTTTGTGGCCGCCAAGGATCCGCTGCTGACCGGCGCCCAGCCGAATATCCTTTTCATCATGGATACGTCCGGCAGTATGAGCAACAACAGTGTCATCACCCAGGAAGACTGGGATCCGGCTGTGACCTTCGACGGGTGTTTCCGCAACGACGCCGTCTACTGGTCGACCACGAACGTTTATCCGGATTGTGACAGCGTCAACTGGTTTCCCAAGTCACGCAACAAGTGCGACGCTTCTCTCAGCCAGCTCGACGGCGTCGGCTCCTACTCCGACGAACTGGCCGCCTGGCGGCCGCGCTCCAATCCGCGATTCAGCCGCTGGGTCCAGCTGAGCACCAACCGTTACCGGGATGTGGAGTGCCAGGCCGACCGGGGAATCCACGGAAACGGCGGCTCGGAGACCTGGGCGGCCGTGGGCGATCTCGGCCCCTGGCATTCGGACAACAGCGTCGAGCCGGCCTGGAACAACAAGTATTTCCTGTTCGACGGCAACTGGCTGGACTGGAATGCCACCGGTGGCAGCGTAAGCCGGACCCGGCTGGAAATCGTCAAACAGGTCACCAAACAGATCCTCGACAACGTGAACGGCGTGAACGTAGGCCTGATGCGATTCAATTTCGAGGAAGGGGGCCCGGTGATCCATGCCATGGAGGACATCGCCACGGCTCGCCCGGCCATGAAGGCCACCATCGACGACCTGCCGGGTAACGGCTGGACGCCTCTGTCAGAGACCATGTACGAGGCGGGTCAGTATCTGATGGGTCGCAACGTGGACTACGGTGACGTCGGTCCGGTGGTGAGTGTCGCGCCCTCGCGCCTGGGGGGGAATTTGTCGGCCACATCCTATGAGGCGCCGATCAATTACGCCTGTCAGAAGACCTACATCGTGCTGCTCACGGATGGCGAGCCGACCCGCGACGTCAGCGC
>CBDTYJ010000179.1:0-5693 GCA_965364575.1 uncultured Gammaproteobacteria bacterium | reverse complement strand
GGCGGCGACCCTGAGCGATGAGGCCCAGGAATGCGTCGACTGCCACACCAAACGCACGCCCGCCATGGTGACCGACTGGCAGAAAAGCCTGCATGCCGGAAAAGGCGTCTCCTGCCACGACTGCCACGTGGTCGGCGACGATTCGCCCATGGGCACGCCCCACATGCGCACCGGCGCGAAAGTTTCGGTCCTGGTCCCGTCCACGGTCTGCGGTCAATGCCACGAATCCCAGGTCGAGGAATTCAACGCCAGCGGTCATTTCCGAGCCTATCGCCAGCAGATTCCGAAAGACAGCCTGCACGCCCTGACCTCCATCCACGAGGGCCGGGAACATCCGGAATTCGGCGGCGCGCCCAATGAGACCGGCTGTATCCAGTGTCACGGTACCGAGATCAAGCTGGACGACGATGGCCGCCCGACCCCTGAGACCTGGCCCAATTCCGGCATCGGCAATGTCTACCCGGACGGCAGTACGGGCAGCTGCGGGGTCTGCCACACGCGCCACAGCTTCTCCAACGCCGAGGCCCGCAAGCCGTACGCCTGTGCCTCCTGTCATCTGGGACCGGATCATCCCAACATCGAGATCTACGAGAACAGCAAGCACGGTCATATCTACCGGACCGAGGGCTTCACCTGGGACTTCGACGGCAAACCCGGCGAGTGGCAGCCTGGCGAGGACTACCGGGCACCCACCTGCGCGTCCTGCCACATGAGCCAGGTCGGCGATCTGGCCATGACCCACAACGTCAGCGACCGCCTCTACTGGGTCCAGTGGTCCAAGAGTTCGCCGGTGCGCGGTTCGACCGACGTCATGAGTCCGATCCTCGGCGACGGCCCGGCCGGACGTGAGAAGATGCGCGAGGTCTGCGCCGCCTGTCACAGCGGCGATCACACCGACGGATTCTTCACCCAGGCCGACAAGGCCGTGAACCTGTATAACGAGGCCTATTACAAACCGGCCGTGGAGATGCTCAACGATCTGAAATCGAAGGGTCTGCTGCGTGACAACCCGTGGACCGACCCGTTCCAGGTCAAGTACTACTTCCTGTGGCATCACGAAGGCCGCCGCGCGCGGATGGGCGCCACCCACGGCGCACCGGACTATGCCCACTGGCACGGGTTCTTCGAGCTGATGCAGGATCTTTACGAGCTGGAAGGCATGTACGAACGGCGGATCGCCACCGGCAAGATAGAAGAATAAGAGACGATCTGGCTGCGCCGGCGTCCCTTCGGGCGCCGGCGTTTTTTCGCGGATAGCCGGCACTGCCTGTCCGGCCCGTCCCGGGGCGAGAAACCGCCGACGTTGGTGTTCATTTATTTCGACATTTCCACTATTATCGAATCATGAACGACACCGATGCCGTCCATGCCCTCTCCGCCCTGGCCCATCCCATGCGGCTGAAAGTATTCCGGATGCTGGTCGCGGCCGCCCCGCAGGGCGTCCCCGCCGGCCGCATCGCCGATGACCTGGGGGTGGCGGCGTCGAGTCTCTCCTTTCATTTGTCCCAGCTGCAGCAGGCGGGTCTTGTAACCGCTACCCGCCGGCAACGTTTCATCCTCTACGCCACGGATATGGACACCACCCGAGGACTGATGGAGTTCCTGACCGCGGACTGCTGCGGCGGACGGCCGGAATTGTGCGGGCAGCCGCGACTGGCACCGACCCGCGATACGACCAAGGGAGTGTCACCGCCATGAGCGAGCGGATCTTCAACGTCCTGTTTCTCTGCACCGGCAATTCGGCCCGAAGCATCATGGCCGAGGCCATCCTCAATCGCCTGGGCCGCGGCCGCTTCCACGGCTACAGCGCCGGCAGTCAACCCCGCGGCGAGATCCAGCCCATGGCCCTGGACATACTCCGGCGCAGCAATCACCCGGTGGACGGCTTGCGCTCCAAGGACTGGACGGAATTCGCCGGCGAGGATGCACCCAAGCTGGATTTCGTATTCACCCTGTGCGATCAGGCAGCCGCGGAATCCTGTCCGGTCTGGCCCGGCCAGCCCATGAGCGCTCACTGGGGCTTGCCGGATCCCGCGGCGGCAGGGGGCAGCGACGCCCTGGTTCGGCTCGCCTACGCGGACGCTTACCGGATGCTCGACAACCGCATCGATATCTTCGTCAACCTGCCGCTGACGTCACTGGATCGCCTGTCGCTCCAGCGCCATCTGGATGATATCGGCAAGGCGAAGACCGAACAGCAGGAGTCGGCGCAGGCATGAACGGGGCCAACGTTAAATGAGTGACAGCGATACGGGCGCAAGTCCGATGAGTCTATTCGAGCGTTATCTGACTCTCTGGGTGGCGCTGTGTATCGGTGCCGGAATTCTACTGGGGAAATTCGCGCCGGAAGTAGCCCGGACGCTGGATGGCATGGCGATCCATGTCAACGGCGCACCGGTCGTCTCGATACCGATTGCTCTGTGCCTGTTCTTCATGATGTATCCGATCATGGTCAAGATTGACTTCCATGAAGTCGTCAAGGCGGGCAAGTCGGTGCGCCCGGTCGGCCTGACCCTGTTTATCAACTGGTGCATCAAACCGTTCACCATGTTCGCGATCGCCAGCTACTTTCTCGGCACGCTGTTCCTGTCCCTGATCGGTCCGGATGCGGTGGATCTGGTCAAGATGCCGCTGGGAGCCGACCTGTCGGTTGGCCAGACCTATGGCGCGGGCAAAGTGGTGCTGGTCGACGGCGTAAAGATGCTCGAGGTGCCGCTGTGGCGGAGCTATCTCGCCGGCTGCATCCTGCTGGGGATCGCGCCCTGCACGGCCATGGTGCTCGTATGGGGCTATCTGTCCAGGGGCAACGACGGTCATACGCTCGTGATGGTGGCCATCAATTCCCTGACCATGCTGGTACTGTTCGGCGTCCTGGGCGGATTCCTGCTCGGCGTGGGAAGGCTGCCGGTTCCCTGGCAGGCGCTGTTGCTGTCCATAGGCATCTACGTCGCGCTGCCGCTGGTGGCGGGTTACGTATCCCGGAAGTGGATTATCTCGGTGAAGGGCGAGCAGTGGTTCAGGGAGACCTTCCTCCGCTTTCTGACGCCCGTGACCATCACCGCGCTGCTGATCACGCTGGTGCTGCTGTTTTCCTTCAAGGGCGAGACCATCGTCCGGAATCCCCTGACCATCCTGTGGATAGCGATCCCGTTGTTCGTACAGACCGTGCTGATCTTCGCCCTGGGGTACGGCTTGTCGAAGATGCTGGGCCTGACCTACGAGAACGCGGCACCGACCGCCATGATCGGTGCCTCCAACCACTTCGAGGTGGCGATCGCGACGGCGGCCATGCTTTACGGCTTGTCGTCGGGTGCGGCACTGGCCACCGTGGTCGGGGTGCTCATCGAAGTGCCTCTGATGCTCATGCTCGTGAGGTTCTGTCTTGGTACGCGGAACTGGTTTGCCCACGAGCCGGCTGCTGTTGCCGCGACCGGCGGTTCGCCCTCCCGGCCCCGGGGCTGAAATCCTTTAGCCATGCAGGCGCAGGTTGGATGGCGGGGCCACGGACGCGTGCGCTGCCGGCGACGATACCGCTGGTGAGCGTTTCAGGCTGTAATGGGCAAGACCCCGTCCGCCATGCCAGAGCCGGAAATCCCGGTACGCGACTGGCTAAGGTTCCGCCGAACCGGTCATCCGCCGGACCAGAACCCATGATCGCGGGACCGATCCGGAATTCAGCAAGAGTTCATCAAAGACTTCCGGGGATGCCGCCTTGCCCGCGACGAAAAGAGCGCGGCCCCGACGGCCGCATCCCTGATCGCCCTCGAGATCGGCAGGTCAGCAACAAGCAGAGCCACCGGCTGATGCCTTGAGCGGCCCCGCGATCGGGCGGAGAACTTCAAAAAAGGGGCGCCCGCCTGGGGAGGTGGCGGGCGCCCCGGTCCGGGTCATACCCGGTCAGTTAACTACGGCTGTACGCCGCCATTGAACGGGTTGTCGGTCCAGCCCAGAGCCTGCCAGTCGATGGCGCCGTCGCCGTGGCAGCCGATGCAGTCGCCGCCCATACCGTAGGCCTGCTCTTTGGGGGCCACTTCGTGATTGACCGTCAGATACATCACGGTGTCCACGAACTCATAGGCGCCGGAATAGACCTGGTTGGTGTAGGCCGCGCCGTCCTGCAAGGCCAGATCCCAATCGTAGTTGCCCCAGTACGGGTTGGGCCCGCCTGCGGTGCCGAACAGATGGGGCACCATGATGCGCTGGTTGTTGGCATCCGCCACCTGTTTGCCGGTCATCTTCTTGAACGGATAGATCATGGCAGCCGGGTTGGTGTAGTCGGTGGCCGGGGCCGCCAGCACGGCGGGCAGGCTCGTGTACTGATCGTTGTCGTTGATCAGGAACTTCTCCCACTTGCCGTCGTAGAACAGCAGCGTCGGGCGGACGTTGTTCTCCCAGACGAAGCTGCCCTTCTTCGGGTCATAGACCGGGACTTCAAATCCGCCGACCGTATCCGTCTCCACGCCCCTGGGCACGTCACCCGCGGTGGACCAATCCCAGTACACCTTGGTCGGGTAGTTCCGGGCGAAGGTGGGGATATGACAGGTCTGGCAGGCGATCCGGGGATGCAGACCGATGGTGTTCTCCACCGTGGTGCCCGCATGGATGTTCGTGCGATCGCCATGGCAGTCGCCGCAGTCCTGCATGTCGCCTTCGTCGGTGGAATGGAACACCATGCCGCCGATGCCGTGGGAGAGCACGTTTTTGTCGCCGTCCTTCTTGACCGCATGGCAGTCCACGCAGACCCGGTTACCACCGTCGGTGCCCATGTGCACGTCGTATTCGGCAGTGGTGTCCGCCAGCGACAGGGCGAGGTCGCCGTGTTTGACGTTGTTGCCGCCGCCGGCCTTGGCGTGACAGAACAGACAGGCCTTGCGGGTCGGGACGCCGTCGTCGACGGCGACACTCTGGGCCACCGCCTGCAGGTCGACCGCCGGATCCGGCGCGCCCGCGGCCGGCGGGGCCTTGGCGTAGGTGCCGGTCTGGTCGTGGCAGACCAGGCAATCCACGTTCTTCGGATTCGTGAAGTCGAAGGTGTCGTCCGCATAGCCGATGCCGGCGTGACACTGGGTGCAGCGGCCTTCGTTGGTGGGCACGGCGATGCAGAAGTTGTTGATGATGTCGTTCTTGCCGTGGAACTCGTTCTCGCGGCCCTCGATGCCGGTGGCCAGGCCTTCCCAGGTAAAGTGGGCGGTGGTGATGACGTCGTCGCCGATCGGTCCGTGACAATTCAGGCAGGACTGGGTGTCCACATAGGCATTGTCGGTGAAATAGGCCTTGTGCAGGACCTCGGCGTCGGCCAGGGACGGCTGCAGCACACAGTCGTTGACGTCGATGACGCCGTCGTCATTGGTGTCTTCATCCGGAAAATCCGGGACGCCGTTCTCGTTGAGATCCCAACAGCTGAGACCGTCAGCGCCGGCCACACCCGCTGCGCCGTCGTCGCCGTCGTCGCCGCTACAGCCGGCGGCGCCGAGGGCGAGCATCAGGATGGCGAGCATCGCGGTCAGACGGAATGTTCCGTGACTCAATGCGTTCATTTTCTTTGACCCCCAAGGGTTACAAGTTTGCCGATGGACGGGCCGGCCAGAGGGAGAGGCCGGTACGTCCGGAATGAATCCGGGTTCCCGAAGGAGGATTCGCAGCAGCCGACGCGGCCGATGGGGGTCGAGCCGCAGAGAGCGGAAACCGGTGGG
>CBDTYJ010000178.1:0-5776 GCA_965364575.1 uncultured Gammaproteobacteria bacterium | reverse complement strand
GTCGCTGGCGCCTGGCAGGTCTACGGTAACTGGCACCTCTTCGGCGAGTATTCCAGGGCCAAGAATGACATCAGATTCAACGGCACGGTCCTCGGCACGCCGATCAGCAGCTCTGGCGATTTCGACGTGGTCCGCTGGCGTGCCGGCGCCGGTTACGGCTATCCCGTCAACGAGGTGTTCGACGTCTACGGCCGGCTGAGCTACGACTACATCGAGTTCGACAGCGTCGATCTGTCCGGCGTCAGCCAGAGTCTCGATACCGACGACAGCGGCATCGGCGCCGAACTGGGGCTGCGTTTCAAGCCCTTCGAGCCGTTGGAGTTCTACACCTATGCCCGCTACACGGATGTGGGCGACGTGGATCTCGGCTCGAACAACAGCTTCGATGACGACACCCTGTTCGGCTTCGGCGCCCGTTTTTCGTTCACCGAGATGATCGGCATCCAGGCCGGTTACGAAGTCGGCAGGATCGATACCTGGGGCGTCGGCGCGAGGCTCACGTTCTAGCGGCGCCCCGGTGGCCGGTCTGGCCGGCCCCGGCGCCAGCGTCTTCACTGGTGGCGTGACCCTCGATCTCTCCATGAATGCTCCCATCGTCATGGTCCACGGGCTCTGGAACCGGGGCCCCGAGGCCTGGGTGCTGCGCCGCCGCCTGCGGCGCTACTGCCGGCGCCCGGTGCTCCAGTTCAGCTACGAGACGGTCACCCGCAGCTTCGCCAGCAACGTGGATCGTCTGGTGCACTTCCTCGAGGACCTGGACCCGGGTCCGGTCGACCTGGTCGCCCACAGCCTGGGCGGGCTGCTGGTGCTGAGCGCCACCGACAAGCTGCCCCGCGAACGTTTTGGAAGGATCGTCCTGCTGGGCCCGCCCCTGCATGGCTCCCTGGCCGCGAGGCGGCTGGCGAAGCTCGGCCTGCTGGGTCGGTGGCTGGCCGGCGGCAGTCTGTCCACGCTGGTGGAAGGACTGCCGGCGCCCGCCGCCGGCGATCTGGAGATCGGTGTCATCGCCGGCAGCCGACCGGTGGGGATGGGCCGCGTGCTTGGCGGCATGGACGGCATCAGCGACGGCACCGTGCGGGTTTCCGAGACCCGGCTGGCGGGTGCCGCAGGCGAGCTGATCCTGCCGGTCAGCCACACGGGCATGCTGTTTTCGGACGGGGTCGCCCGGGCGGCCGCCGGATTTCTGGAGGACGGGAACTTCCCGGATCCCGAGGACGCCGTCGCGGTCCGCTAGTCCAACTTGTCTCTCAGCAGATAGATCAGGTCCAGCGCCTCACGCGGCGTCAGCCGATCGGGGTCCACATCCCCCAGCACCTCGATGGCCGGGTGTGGCGGCGCCGGCGCGGCCAGGGGCAGCTCGGCCTGGCCCGATCCCGCGGCGCGTTCGGTCTCGCGCTGCTGCTCCAGAGTCTCCAGATAGCCCTGTGCCCGCTTGATCGCCCCGCGTGGCACGCCGGCCAGCGCAGCCACCTGCAGGCCGTAGCTTTGATTGGCGGGACCGTCCCGGACGCTGTGCAGGAACACGATGCCGCCGGCATGTTCGGTGGCGTCCAGATGCACGTTGGCGCAGGCCGGAAGTTCCTGGGCCAGGGCGGTCAGCTCGAAATAATGGGTGGCGAACAGGGTGAAGGCGCCGATGCGTTCGCCGATGTAGTGGGCGCAGGCCCAGGCCAGTGAGAGACCGTCGAAGGTGCTCGTGCCGCGGCCGATCTCGTCCATCAGCACCAGGCTGGAATCGGTGGCGTTGTTGAGAATGTTGGCGGCCTCGGTCATCTCGACCATGAAGGTCGAGCGGCCACCGGCCAGATCGTCGGCGGCGCCGATGCGGGTGAATATCCGGTCCACCGGCCCGATCACGGCGGCGTCGGCCGGCACATAGCTGCCCACGTGGGCGAGCACCGTGATCAGCGCCGCCTGGCGCATATAGGTGGATTTGCCGCCCATGTTGGGCCCGGTGATGACCAGCATGCGGCGGGCCGGATCGAGCAGCAGATCGTTGGGCACGAACGGTTCGTCGAGCACCTGTTCCACCACCGGATGACGTCCGGCGCGGATCTCCAGGCGGGACTCGTCGCACAGGGTCGGGCAGACCAGCTGCAGGCTCAGGGAACGCTCGGCCAGGTTGGCCAGCACATCCGTCTCGGCCAGGGCCCGGGCCATCCGCTGCAGGGCCTCCAGCACCTCATGGAGGTGGTCGAACAGCGACTCGTAGAGCGCCTTCTCCCGGGCCAGGGCCCGCTCCCGGGCGCTCAGGACCTTGTCCTCGAAACTCTTGAGTTCCTCGCTGATATAGCGTTCCGCCGCTTTCAGGGTCTGGCGGCGCGTGTATTCCGGCGGTGCCTTGTCGGCCTGGCCCCGGCTAAGCTCGATGTAATAGCCGTGCACCCGGTTGTAGCCGACCTTGAGGTTGGGCAAGCCGGTGCGGGCCCGTTCCCTGGCCTCGTAGTCGGCCAGATAGGCATCGGCGTCCTCGCTGATCCGGCGCAGCTGATCCAGATCCTCGTCGTAGCCCGTGGCGATGACGCCCCCGTCCCGGATCAGCATGGGCGGTGTTTCCACCAGTGCGCGCTCGAGCAGTTGCCGGATCGACGCGTGGTCGCCGCATGCGGCGGCCAGTTCGCCGAGGCGCGGCGAATCCAGCGCCACGAGCGCGTCCTTCAGACCGGGCAGGGCGCCCAACGCGGTCCGCAGCTGGGCCAGATCCCGGGGCCGGGCCGAGCGCAGGGCCACCCGGGCCAGGATACGCTCGATATCCCCGATGCCCCGCAGGGTATCCTGCAGCGGTTCCACGGCGCCGGCCGTCCGCAGCGCATCCACCGCCTGGAAGCGGCGATTGAGGATGTCACGATCCCGCAGCGGCCGGTTGATCCAGCGTCGCAGCAGGCGGCTGCCCATGGCCGTCACCGCCCGGTCCATGACGCCGGCCAGGGTGTGCTGATCATGGCCGGACAGGCTGAATTCCAGCTCCAGGTTCCGGCGGGTGGCGGCGTCCATGATCAGCGCGTCATCCCGCAGTTCCCGGCTCAGCCCCCGGATGTGGGGTACGGCCGTCATCTGGGTGTCGCCCACATATTGGATCAGGCAACCCGCCGCCCGCAGCGCCGGGTCCAGTCCCTCGCAGCCGAAGCCGCTGAGATCGCGGGTGCCGAACTGTTTGCACAACAGCCGCCGGCTGGTGTCCAGATCGAAGTGCCAGGGCGCGCGGCGGCGCAGGCCCGGACGTTCCGCCAGCCACTCCGGCAGGCGCTCGTCCTCGTCGACCAGACACTCGGCCAGCCGCAGCCGTTCCAGCTCCGCCTGCAGACCGTCCGCATCGTCCAGTTCGGTGAGACGGAAGTCGCCGGCCGCCAGGTCCAGCCACGCCAGGCCGATACCCTCGGGGCCGAAACAGACGCTGCCGAGCAGGGTCTCGCGCCGGGCCTCCAGCAGCGAGTCCTCGGTGACCGTGCCCGGGGTCACCACCCGCACCACCTTGCGCTCGACCGGCCCCTTGCTCGTCGCCGGATCGCCGATCTGCTCGCAGATCGCCACCGACTCGCCCTTGCGCACCAGCCGCGCCAGATAGGTGTCCACGGTGTGGACCGGAACGCCGGCCATGGGGATCGGCTCGCCGGCCGACTTGCCGCGGCTGGTGAGGGTGATGTCGATCAGGGATGCCGCGCGGCGGGCATCCTCGTAGAACAATTCATAGAAATCCCCCATGCGGTAGAACAGCAGCACGTCCGGATATTCCGCCTTGATGCCCAGGTACTGGCGCATCATCGGCGTGTGTCGATCCGGCGCGGCCGCGCTCGGGGCGGGCGCGGATTTCGGGCGTTGCGGCATGGAGTGACGGGAACGGCGGTAAAGGCGGCATCCTAGACCCCGCGCCGTGAGCCGGCAAGGCCGCCGGCGGTGCTAGCATGATGGGAGGGGGGCGACTCCAGGGGAACCATGAAAATCCTGCATATCGAGACCGGGATGTATCTCTACGGCGGCGGCCGCCAGGTGGTCTGGCTGCTGCGCGGCCTGGCCGCGAGGGGCGTCGACAACCTGTTGCTGTGCCCACAAGGCAGCGCCATCGCACGGGAGAGTTTCCCCGATGGCGTGGCCGTCGACGATGTGCCCATGCGGGGCGACCTGGACCTGGCCTTTATCGGCCGCGCCGGCCGGCGTATCGAGCGCTTCGACCCGGACGTGGTGCATCTGCACAGCCGCCGGGGCGCCGACTGGCTGGGCGCGATCGCCGCCCGCCGCCACGGCCGGCCGGTGGTGCTGTCGCGGCGGGTGACCAACCCGGAGCCGGGATGGCTGGCGCCTCTGAAATACCGGCTGTACGACCGCGTCGTGACCATCTCCCACGCGATCGCCGCCGAGCTGGCCCGGGCCGGCGTCTCGGCCGACAAGGTGCGCGTGGTCCACAGCGCGGCGCCGCCGCCACCCGGGGAGATCTGGGACCGGGCCCGCTTCCTTCGCGAATTCGGCCTGGCGGACGACGCCCGGGTGATCGGCATGGCCGCCCAGTTCATCCGTCGCAAGGGTCACGCGGACCTGCTGGAGGCGCTCCCCGGGGTGCTGGAAGACCGTCCGCGGGTCCAGGTGCTGTTGTTCGGTCAGGGCCCGCTGGAAGAGGAGATCAGCGACGAGATACGACGGCGCGGACTCGAAGACCGGGTGCGCGCGGTCGGTTTCCGGCACGACCTGGATACCTTCCTCGCTCATCTCGAGGTGCTGGTCCATCCGGCCCGGGACGAGGGGCTCGGTGTCATCCTGTTGCAGGCCTCCGCCGCCGGTGTGCCGGTGGTGGCCACGCCGGTGGGCGGGATACCCGAGGTCATCCGTGATGGCGTCAACGGCGTGCTGGTGCCGCCCGAAGACGCGCCGGCCCTGGCGGGCGCCCTGGCCTGGCTGCTGGACGACGACGATCTGCGGGCAGAGCTGGGCCGCCGCGGGCCCGGCATCATCGCCGCCGAATTCTCCGTGGACGCCATGGTGGACGGCAACCTGGGCGTCTATCGTCAGCTGATCGGTCAGCCGGATACCGGCCCGCTGACGGCCGGTCGCTGAGGGGTCCGGATCATGCCGATGCCGGTCGATGATCACGGTTTGAGAGAGCGGGCCGTGCGCCTGGCCGAGAAGCTGCTGTCCGGCCGGCGGACCGTGGCCACGGCCGAATCCTGCACCGGCGGCTGGATCGCCAAGGTGATCACCGACCTGCCCGGCAGCTCCGACTGGTTCGGTTATGGCGTGGTCAGCTACAGCAACGCCGCCAAACAGGAACTGCTGGGGGTGCCGGCCGGGTTGCTTATCGAGCACGGCGCGGTCAGCGAACCGGTGGTGATCGCCATGGCCGAGGGCATCCTGCGGCGCAGCGACGCAGACCTGGCGGTGGCGGTCAGCGGCATCGCGGGGCCTTCCGGCGGCAGCGCCGACAAGCCGGTGGGTCTGGTCTGGTTCGCCTGGGCGGTGATGGGCGACCGGGGCCTGATGGTCAAGGCCGGGCAGCGGCAGTTCGAAGGCGATCGGGAGGCCGTCAGGCGCCAGACCGTGGCCGTGGCCCTGGACGGCTTGCTGGCCCTGTGACGGAATCCCCGCGGCGACTGTTCTTCGCCCTGTGGCCGGATCCGGCCCTGCGCGAGCAACTGGCGGCCGCTTCGGCGGCGGCGCGCAAGCACGGGAGCGGGCGGCCGGTGCCGGCGGACAATCTGCATCTGACGCTGGCCTTTCTCGGCAATCTGCCCGTCGAGCGTGTCCGCTGCGTGCGGGAAGCGGCCGGCCGGGTAAGCGGGCCGCCCTT
>CBDTYJ010000177.1:0-5779 GCA_965364575.1 uncultured Gammaproteobacteria bacterium | reverse complement strand
TGGAGATGGCCCCGGTGGTGGACGCCAGTCTCGGCGAGGTGGGCGCGGTGAAGAGCTATGACCAGATCATGGACAAGTACAACGGCCTGCCCTTCGTCCCGCCGGTGGACGCGAATCTGACCGATTACGTGGTCGACAAGGGCATGGACGGCATCTTCCATTACCTGGCGAAGGAAGAGGCCGCGATCCGGACCGATCCGGTAGCCCGGAGCACCGATCTGCTGAAGAAGGTCTTCGGTCGCTAGTCTTTGGCCTGTCCGCCTAGACGACCTTGTCCGGGCCGGCGGCGACGATCGGCCGGAACATGCGGCGGTACTGACTTGGAGTCAGCCCGGTCCTGCGCTTGAACAGACGCCGGAAGAACGAGGCGTCCTCGTATCCTGTTTCGGCGCTGATCTCGTCCACGGGCATACTACCGATCTCGAGAAGACGCTTGGCTTCCTCGACCCTCAGGTTCTGCACATATTCGATCAGGGATGAGTCCGTGGCGATCTTGAATCGCCGTTTAAGGGTCCGCTCGGCGATCCCGGATTTGCCGACCGCACGTCGGATCACGTCTTGCTCCCGGAAGTGTTCCGCCAGCCACTCTTCGCAGCCGCGTACGACGGCATCCCCGTGGGGGTTGTTCCTGATCAGGGTCGCGTAGGGAAGCTGGCCCTCACCGTGCCACTTGAGCAGATACACCTTGGCGATCCGCAATGCCTCGCCCGGGCTGCAATGGCGGGAGATGATGTGGATGGCCAGGTCGTGCCATGAGGTCGTGCCGCCGGCGGTCACGATCTGGCCTGCCGGGTCGGCGAAGGCCAGATTGGGTTCCGGTCTGAAGCGGACCTTCGGATAGTGAGTGCGGAAGAGATCCTGATAGCCCCAATGGGAGGTCGCGTCGCACTCATCCAGCAAGCCGGTCTCGGCCAGCATGACGGCGCCGGAGCATGCCGAATAGATCGATGCGCCATTGCCGTGCTGCCGCCGGATCCAGTCCATCAGTTCCGGATACCGGCCCTTCATGGGTTCGTCCGGCCCCAGCCAGAGTTCGGGCAGGATCACGATCCGAGGGGCCGGATCATCCGCGACCGACAGGACCGGGGTGATCGGGATGCCATTGGCGCACACGAACGGCTCCCGGGTGGTGGAGAGGATCCTGACCCGGAAGGGCTTCGCCAGGGGTTCGCTGCGGACCAGGGTCTGCCAGATGTTCCCGGCGGCCATGAGCACATCCACCATCCCGTAGAGGGCGGATCCCGCAGTCTCCGGCACGGCGACCACAGCCACATCGATGGGGGAACGATCGCTCTCTTTCATAGTTTAGGCCCCGGATTGGCACAAATGGACTGTTTTTGTCCAAAATCCATCTTACTCCAATCTCCGGCGCTCCGTATGGTTTGAGTCACGCCAGCCTCCCCCGGATCTCTGGAGGCGGTTTTTCCGATACCGACAACAACCGTGAGGAGACAAGACCATGACTCAGGAAGCGACACAGCAGGCCCCCGCCATGCGGGTCAACGGCCTGGATACCGAGGCCCTGATGGACACCGTCGAGGCCCTGCGCCGGGACCCGTCCCTGGCCCGATTCGAATTCCGCGCCACTAACCGCTGGATCAGCGGCGGCGAAAACCGTTCCCGGATCAAGGAGTTCTATGGCGCGGGCCAGGAAGACGAGTCCCGCACCGAGGCCTGGGAATTCACCAACGGCGAGCCACCGGTGCTGCTCGGCGATAATGAAGGCGCCAACCCGGTGGAGTTCCTGCTCCATGCCCTGGCGGGCTGCGTCACCACCACCACGGTGCTGCACGCCGCGGCACGGGGCATCCACATCGAGAGCCTGTCCACGGAACTGGCCGGCACCATGGATCTGCAGGGATTACTGGATCTCGACGACAAGGCACCGGTCGGTTACGAGCAGATCCTTATCCGGATGGACATCAAAGCCGACTGCAGCGACGAAGAGATCGATGCCCTGCTGGCATTCGCTCAGGACCACTCGCCGGTGTGCAATACGGTCTGCCGGCCAGTCCCGGTGATCGTGGAGCGGATCCAGTAGGGGGCCCTGCCGACGGGCCGATGAAGCGCACCAGGGCGCCATGCTTGCCGGTCGTGGTGCATGGCGCCCTGGGCGTGTTGCCTAATCGGCACCGAGCGGCCCGTGTCCGGCGCGGGGTACGCAGACCCGATGGCCGTCGTTCAGCTGCTCGACGCGGATGTCCACATCGTAGACCCGGCTCAGCACCTCCTCGGTCAGGACCGTGCGCGGCGGTCCGCCCGTCAGGGTACTGCCGTCCTTGAGCAGCAGCACCTGGCTGGCGCAGCGGAAAGCGTGGTCCGGGTTGTGGGTCGAGAGCACCACGCCGAGCCCTGTTCGGGCCAATTGACCGATCCGGTCCAGCACCAGAATCTGGTTGCCGAAATCCAGGCTGGCGGTGGGCTCGTCCATGATGATCATCGGCGCGTCCTGGGCCAGGGCGCGGGCGATCAGCACTAATTGCCGCTGGCCGCCGCTGATCCGGGTGTAGTCGTTGCCGGCCAGCTCGCCGATGCCCAGATGCGCCAGGGCCTCCTCTGCCCGGTCACGGTCCGCGGCGCCGGGGCTTGCGAACAGACCGCGGTGTACGGTCCGCCCCATCATCACCATGTCGCGCACCGTGTAGGGGAACACCGCCTCATGGGCCTGCGGCACGTATGCCAGCCCGCGGGCGATGTCGGCCCGGGAGAGACGCGCAAGATCAGTGCCGTTGAGGATCACCTCGCCACCCTGGCGCGGCAGCAGGCCGAGCAGGGTCTTGAACAGGGTCGTCTTGCCCGAGCCATTGGGTCCCAGCAGACACAGCACCTGACCCGGCCGGACCGACAGATCCACGCCCCGTCCCACAGGCTTCGAGGGATAGCCGAATGCCAGGTCCCTTGCCGCCAGTTCCATCACCAGCTCCTCCGGCCCGAGGCCAGCAGCCAGATAAACACCGGTGCGCCGACGAAGGCGGTGAGGATGCCCAGGGGGGTCTCCGTGGTGGTCATGGTGCGGGCGATGGTATCCACCAGCAGCAGAAAGCCTGCCCCCATCAGCATGGCCGTCGGCAGCAAGCGATGGAAATTGGGCCCGACCAGCAGCCGCGCGATATGGGGCATCACCAGTCCGACCCAGCCGATGACGCCGGCGATCGCCACCACGCCCGCCGTCATCAGGGTCGCCGCCGCCACGAACAACACCCGCAGCCTGCCAGGATCGATCCCCAGCGCCGCGGCTTCCTCGTCGCCCAGGGCCATCAGGTTCATCCGCCAGCGCAGCAGCACCAGCGGGATCAGACCGATCAGCACTGCCGGTGCCGCACCGGCCACGTCGCTCACCCTGACGCTGGCGAGGCTGCCCAGCAGCCAGAAGGTGATGGCCGGCAACTGGTCGTAGGGATCGGCGAGGATCTTGAGCAACGAGATACAGGCGCCGGCCAGCGCGCCCAGGACGACGCCCGAGAGCACCAGCACGAGGGTAGGTTCGTGACCCCGTACCGCGGTCGCCACCAGGTAGACCAGGGCGACGGTCCCCAGACCGAAGGCGAAGGCCAGTCCCTGGATGGCGAAGACGGGCAGCGACAGGAAGATACCGATAGCCGCACCCAGCCCTGCGCCGGAGGAGACGCCGAGGATGTCCGGGGAGACCAGTGGATTCCGGAACAGGCCCTGATAGACGGTGCCCGCGCCGGCCAGGGCGGCGCCCACCAGCAGCGCGGCAGCGATCCGCGGCAGGCGGATACTGAACAGGATGGTATCGATCCGTGGGTCAGCCCCGGACGGCTGGCCGCCAAAGCGTTGGGCCACCGCCTCGAAGAACTGTGCCACGGTGATGGGGAACGGGCCGGTCAGCGCGGCGGCCACGGCACCGGCGGTCACCGCCCCGCCCAGCAGGGTCAGGGCCAGCGGCGCGCTCAGTCTCGGGGTTGACCGTCTGCCCACGCGATCAGCCGGTCCAGTTCCTGGTCGTCGAGATCCACATGGTAGAACAGTTTATAGAAGGCCCGGGTCTTGGTGCGCAGGTCTTCTCCAAAGCGCTCAGGGTAGAACAGCCCGGCCAGCCACTTCAGACCCATGATGCGGTTGACCGACGGCGGCCGGTCGATCCATCCGAAGGGCGCGGTCGGGCTGAGATAGACCCGTTCCCGGCGCACCGCGGTGATTCCCGCCCACAAGGGGTCGCTCCAGATCAGGCTGAAGAAATTCGGATCCCAGGTGACGATGGTATCGGGGTCGGACACGATCAGTTGCTCGATCGAGGTCTTGACGATGCCACGGCGTTCGGAATCGGGGCCCGGATCCGCCACGTTGCGCCCGCCGGCCCGCTCGATGATCTCGGTATTGATGGAGCCCTTCAGGCCGGTCTCGAGACCGTCGGGGCCGCGGGCCAGATAGACCCGGGGCCGATTCGACTCGGGTATCTCCGCGAGGGCCGCGTCCAGTTCGGCGAACGTCTCCTCGACGTATCGTGCCAGCCGCTCGCCCCGCTCGGGCACGCCGAGGATCTCCGCCACCAGCCGCAGCGCCGCCGGCGTGTTCTCGAAGCGGCCGTCTATCAGCAGGTAAGGGATGCCGGTCTGGCCCTGGACGGCGTTGGCCAGGGAGATGTAGGTGTCGCGGACCGAGCCGAAATCCAGGATGAGGTCGGGGCGGGCATCCAGCACTCGTTCCAGATTGGCGGTATCGCCGCGGCCGGTAAGACGGCCGGTGGCAGGCAGATCCCGGTAGGGCCCGGCGATATACGGGCGCTCCTCGCGTCTCGGCGTTCTGGGCCAGCCGGTCAGGGTCTCGGGAGCGACGATATACAAGAGGATCGAGGCCGGCGGCCCCGCTGCGTAGACCCGTTTGATGGTCTCCGGGACTTCCACCGTGCGTCCGGCGGAGTCGGTGACGGTGCGGGTCTGGGCCCAGGCCGAGGGGATCATCAGGAGGCTGCAGAGGATCAGGAGCCCGAGACGCGTCCTGTGGGAACCGGGTCCGTCGAGGCGTCCCCACGACTGGCCGGACCCGAGCATAGCGGCGGCATCATCGGCAGGCCAGGTCGCCCGATCCGGGTCTCGGTGTTTCATGGCGGGCCCTGAGTTGGCATCCGGTCGACTCCGGCGCAAGCTGAAGAGGTCGTAAACGATCCCGGTGATCTCCGAGGTCAGTGAGAAGGCTGTCTTGTTCACGGAGCCCCGGGACATATCGGCTGCAGATTTGCGTCAGGCTGATACGGACCGGCGTAATATACCGACGTCATGAACGGACATCGAGTTCCGTTATTCTGGATCGCCATCGGCTGTCTGGCCGCGGTGCTCTCGACAGCGGCTTCCGACGAGGACGCACCGCGGGCGCGCGAGCTGGATTACGGGGGCCCGTTCCGGGTCGGCATGGGCCGTGTCATCGACGGGTGGCGCTATAACCTGCGCTGGCGGGAAGGCCCCAGTTCTCGCCGCGACGGCCGCTTTAATCTCGCGGACGTCCACACTCCATCCGCCACGTCCACCGACCAGGACTGCGAGCGGAACGTGGGTATCGCCGTCAGGGACTTCGTGCGCGGATACCTGCGGGGCAAAGGGCTACGGACTCGCAACGTGCGTCACGGACGCGAACCCGGGGCCTGGGTTGGCCGTCTCGAAGCCGACGGCGAGGACCTGAGCTCGAAGCTGCTGGAGATGGGTCTGGCCATCCCCTACAACGACAGCCGCTGGAACCCGAATTTGCGTCGCTGGGACTGCGCCGCGAACGAAGCGGTGTGGCAGGCGTTGCAGGAAACGGGGGCAGACGTACCGGCGCC
>CBDTYJ010000176.1:0-5785 GCA_965364575.1 uncultured Gammaproteobacteria bacterium | reverse complement strand
GATTTCTGCGTCTGGTGGGGCCTGTATCTCATCGCCGCTTCGGCCGGCGGCTGGTGGACCATCTTCTCGCCGCTGTTGATGAGCGTACTGCTGCTGAGAGTATCCGGCGTCACTTTGCTCGAAAAGGATATCTCCGAGCGGCGGCCTGCGTACGCGGACTATATCGCCCGTACCAACGCCTTCTTTCCCGGGCCGCCGCGGGCGGCATCCTCGGACGCGCCGCGTTCAGCACGCCAGGTGACCCAGTGAGTGCCGCACGGGCGGTCAAGATGCTGACGGCGGCGCTGCTCGCGGCCTGGATCGGCAGCGCTTCGATGGCCGCGCCGCTCGCCACCGGCGACGACTCGAAAGAATGGCAGTTCCGGGTGCTGCTGGACGGCAAGGAGATCGGCTTCCACAGCTTCGAGCTGGTCGAAGAGGACGGGCTGTATCGTCTCAAAAGCGAGGCCGAGTTCAACGTCCGCTTCCTGTTCTTCGACGCCTATCGCTACCGCCATTCCAACGAGGAAGTCTGGGACGACGAGTGTCTGCAACGGATCGAGGCGCGTACAGACGTCAACGGGAAATCGCTGGCGGTCAAAGGCGAGCGGATCGAGGACGGCTTCGTCGTCGCCGCCGGTGATGAGCAGACCGTGCTCAGCGACTGCGTGATGAGTTTTGCCTACTGGAACCCGGAGTTCCTTGATCAGGACCGTCTGCTCAACTCCCAGACCGGCGAGTACCTGCCGGTGTCCATCCGGCCCGTCGCCGAGGAACAGATCCGGGTCCGCGGCGAGCGCGTCGATGCGGTCCGCTATGCGCTGGATGCCGGCAAGCTGGACATGCAGCTCTGGTACACCCCCGACCGGCAGTGGCTGGCCCTTGAATCGAAGGCCCGGGGCGACCGCGTGCTGCGTTACGAATTGCGATGAGAGTTTCGAGGCCCACGAGGATGTTTATAGTCATGCGCAGTCTGTTTCTGGCCACGATGTCGGCCGCTGCCCTCGGCGGATGCACCGGCAGCAAACTGCCGCCGGTAGAGCCGGTGGAATACGTGGATCTCGACCGCTTTATGGGCGACTGGTACGTGATCGCCGCGATCCCCACCTCGATCGAGAAAGAGTCCTACAACGCGGTGGAGAGCTATCGGCGCGAGGACGAGCGCACCATCGACACCACCTTCACCTTCCTCAAGGGTGGATTCGACGGCGAGCCCAAGGAGTACAACCCTACCGGTTTCGTCCGCGACGATCCGTCCAATGCGATCTGGGGCATGCAGTTTATCTGGCCGATCAAGGCCGACTACCGCATCGCCTACCTCGATGAGGAATACAGCGTCACCGTGATCGCCCGCAACAAGCGCGACTACGTCTGGATCATGGCCCGTGAACCGCAGATCCCGGACGCGGATTACGAATCGCTGGTGGAATTCATCGAGGGTATCGGCTACGACACGTCTCTGCTCCGTAAAGTCCCCCAGCGCTGGCAGGACGAATCATGACCCTCGCCGTCGATACGGATCGGCACAGGAGTGGTCTGCGCGCCCTGTTCGCCGCCGGGCGACGCTGGCTCGACAGCGAGGTCGATTATGGCGAGGTGCCCGAGGAGGAAGCCGAGCGCATCGACTGGCTGCGGGTGCTGCCATTCCTGCTGATGCACGTGGCCTGCCTGTCGGTGATCTGGGTGGGCTGGAGCCCGGTGGCGGTAGCGGTGGCGGTGGCCCTGTACGGACTCCGGATGCTGGCCATCACCGGCTTCTATCATCGTTACTTCTCCCACAAAGCCTTCAAGACCTCGCGGCCGGTGCAGTTCGTGTTCGCCGTACTCGGCGCCTCTGCCGCTCAGCGCGGTCCCTTGTGGTGGGCAGCCCACCACCGCCACCATCACGCCCACGCGGACCAGGAGACGGACGCCCACTCCCCGCATCATCGCGGGTTCTGGTATAGCCACATGGCGTGGTTCATGAACCGGAAGAATCACCGCACTCGCCACGAGCTGGTCCGTGACCTGTCCCGCTATCCGGAACTGCGATTCCTGGATCGTTACGCCATGCTGGTCCCGGCCCTGCTCGCCGTGACGCTGTTCCTGACCGGCACGGCGCTGGAGCATTTCGCCCCGGGCCTGGGCACCAACGGATGGCAGCTGCTGGTGTGGGGCTTCGTGATCTCGACCGTGGTCCTCTACCACGCCACCTTCACCGTCAACTCCATGGCACATACCTTCGGGCGCCGCCGCTACGCCACGAAGGACGACAGCCGAAACAACCTGTGGCTGGCTTTGCTGACTTTCGGCGAGGGCTGGCACAACAACCACCATCACTTCCCCGGTTCGGCCCGTCAGGGCTTCTTCTGGTGGGAGGTGGACCTGACCTGGTATTGGCTGCGCCTGATGCAGGCGATGGGACTGATCTGGGACGTGCGCCCGGTCCCGGACCGGATAAGGACCGCACGATTGATCGAGCCGGTTACGGCCACCGCGGAGGCCCGCTGATGAAGATCGCTGTGATCGGTACCGGCATCGCCGGAAACGTTGCCGCCTACAAGCTTGCGAAAGAGCACGACATCACCGTGTTCGAAGCCGCAGGGTACGTGGGCGGCCATACCAATACCATCGACGTGGAGTACGACGGGCGCGACTATGCGGTGGACACCGGCTTCATCGTCTACAACGACTGGACCTACCCGGAGTTCATCCGCCTGCTGGACGAACTCGGGGTCGAGTCTCAGCCGAGCTCCATGAGCTTCAGCGTCAGCTGCGAAAGGACCGGGCTGGAATACAACGGGACCTCCCGCAACGCGCTGTTCGCCCGGCGCAGTAACCTGCTGCGGCCCTCTTTCTACCGGATGATCGGTGACATCCTGCGTTTCAATCGCGAGGCGCCGGCGCTGCTGGAGAGCAGCGATGACGACACCACGCTGGGCCAGTACCTGGACGAGGGCGGCTACTCGCGGCAGTTCGTCGAACACTACATCGTGCCCATGGGCGCGGCGATCTGGTCCGCCGCCCCTGAAGGCCTGAGGGAGATGCCGGCCGCCTTCTTCGTCCGCTTCTTCCACAATCACGGCATGCTGAACATCCGCAACCGGCCGGTCTGGCGGGTCATCCGCGGCGGATCGCGCCGCTACGTGGAACCGCTCGTCGCCGGCCACCGTGACCGCATCCGTCTGCGCTGTCCGGTGCAGTGGATCCGTCGCGGCCCGGAAGGAGTGCAGATCAAGGCCCGGGACGCCGAGCCGGAGCGTTTCGACCAGGTGTTCCTGGCCTGTCACAGCGATCAGGCCCTGGCGCTGCTGGCCGACGCCACGCCGCTGGAGCGGGAAGTGCTGGGCGCTATCCCGTATCAGAAGAACGAGGCGGTGCTGCATACGGACGAGAGCCTGATGCCGAAGCGCAAGCTGGCCTGGGCCGCGTGGAATTATCACCTGCTGGATCGGCAGCAGGAGCGCGTGGCCCTGACCTACAATATGAACATCCTGCAGAGCCTGGACGCGCCCTGTCAGTTCTGCGTGACGCTCAACAACAGCGAAGCGATCGACCCCGCGCGGGTGATCCGGCGCATCGATTATGATCACCCGATCCTGAACCGCGAGGCAGTCGCGGCGCAGCGGCGCCATTCGGAAGTCAATGGCGTGAACCGGACCTACTTCTGTGGCGCCTACTGGCGCTTCGGCTTTCACGAGGACGGCGTGGTGAGCGCCCTCGCCGCACTGGAACACTTCGATGAACGCAAGCGGAACCAAGAGCTGCATCTACGAAGGGCGGGTTAGACATCGGCGCTTCACTCCGGTGGAGCACGATTTCGACTATCGCCTGTTCATGATGTATCTGGACCTGGAGGAGGCCCCGCGCCTGTTCGGGCGCCGCTGGTTCTGGTCCGTGGGCCGCCGCGCCCTGGCCTGGCTCAAAAGGGAGGATCATCTCGGCGACCCGAAACAGCCGCTTGCCGACGCGGTCCGCGATCTGGTCGCCCGCGAGACCGGCAGGCGGCCGACCGGCCCGATCCGCTTGCTCACGCATCTGCGATATTTCGGTTATTGCTTCAACCCGGTCAGCTTCTATTACTGCTTCGACGAGGATGAGCGGCTGCAGACCATCGTCGCCGAGGTCAACAATACGCCCTGGGGCGAGCAGCACTGCTACGTGCTTGACGGCGGAGTGAAGGTGGGCGATGCCGGCATGCGCCGTTTCGAATTACGCAAGCAGATGCACGTCTCGCCGTTCATGCCGATGGATATCGACTACGACTGGCGCTTCTCGGACCCGCTCGATGCTCTCTCGGTCCACATGCAGAACCTCCAGGGCAACGACAAGATTTTCGACGCGACTCTGGCTCTGACCCGCACCGAAATATCCGGAGCGAACCTGGCACGGATGCTGCTCGGCTATCCGCTGATGACCGCCAGGGTGTTCCTGGCTATCCACTGGCAGGCCCTGCGGCTGTGGCTCAAGCGCGTCCCCTTTCTCACTCACCCGGCCAAGGAGGCGCCGGCGCCGGCGAACCCGAAATGAAATCCATTGCCATCTCCTCACCCAAAGTCCTCGCCGGCACGCCCAAGCCCTCCTCCCTCGACGGCCTCGGCCGCCGGCTGGTCCTGGGCCGCCTGCGCAGCCTGAGCCGGGGACGCCTGGTGGTCAGCGATGGAGAAGAGACGCACGAGTTCGGACAATCCGCCGACCATGCGGAGCGGACCGTGCATCTGACGGTCCACGACCGGCGTTTCTTCGGCGACGTCGCGTTCGGTGGCTCCCTCGGTGCAGGCGAATCCTACATGCAGGGGCACTGGAGCTGTGACGATCTGACCGGTCTGATCCAGATGCTGCTGCAGAACCGGCACGTCGTCGACGGCATGGAGGGCGGTCTGGCCCGGCTGACCGCACCGCTGCAGAAGGCCTTCCACTGGGTCAACCGCAACACGCGCGCCGGCAGCCGTCGCAACATCGCCGCCCACTACGACCTGGGCAACGATTTCTTCCGGCTCTGGCTGGACCCGACCATGATGTACTCGTCCGCCGTATTCGAGCGGCCTGACGCGACTCTGTACCAGGCTTCGATCGCCAAGCTGGACCGCATCTGCCGCAAGCTGGACCTGAAGCCGACAGACCACGTAGTCGAGATCGGGACCGGCTGGGGCGGCTTTGCTCTGCACGCGGCAGCCAACTACGGCTGCGAGGTGACGACGACCACCATCTCCCGGGAGCAGTTCGAACTCGCCTCCCAGCGGGTCGCCGAAGCCGGGCTCAGCCATCGCGTCCACCTGCTCCTCGAAGACTACCGGGACCTGGACGGCCGCTATGACAAGCTGGTGTCGATCGAGATGATCGAAGCGGTGGGGCACCAGTACCTGGACACCTATTTCGATCAATGCAGCCGCCTGCTCAAGGACGACGGCGCCATGCTCCTGCAGGCCATCACGATCCAGGATCAGCGCTATACCAAGGCGCTCAAGACCATCGACTTCATCAAGCGGTATATCTTTCCCGGCAGCTTCATCCCCTCGGTGTCCGCCATCAGCGACAGCGTGGGCCGGTCCACCGACATGAAAATCTTCCATCTCGAAGACATCGGACCCCACTACGCCACCACCCTGCGCCACTGGCGCGAGCGCTTCTTCGCCCGGATCGAGGACGTCCGTGCCCAGGGTTACCCGGAGGAATTCATCCGCATGTGGGAGTATTACCTCTGCTATTGCGAGGGTGGTTTCCTGGAGCGGGCCATCGGCGACATCCAGGTTCTGTTGACCAAGCCGGGGTGCCGGCGGGAGCCGATCGTCCCCTCGCTGGCCTGAGCCCGACCCGATACGACCGG
>CBDTYJ010000175.1:0-5789 GCA_965364575.1 uncultured Gammaproteobacteria bacterium | reverse complement strand
TCGACGAGACGTGGGTCCCGTGTCCCGAGCCGTCTTTCGACTTGCCCGCGTCAAGAAACCCGTTCTTGGTGACATCGTAGTGATAGACCGAGCGCCAGTAGTTGCTGTCCAGTCCAGTCATCGAATGGGCGCCGGTGTCGAGCACAGCGACGCCGACACCCCAGCCGTCGATCCAGCTCTGGTGCAGGCGATCCGCGCCGATGATCTTGTGGGGCGCATCGCCGACCGGAGCCTGGTAGTCGTTCTTGCGCTGCTGGACGCTATCCGTTGTCTGCTGGAGCGAGAGGTACGCATCCAGCGAGACCGGATGATCGGCGTAGATGCGCAGGCCGGCATGATGCTCACGCAGCTGGGCCACCTGCACCTCATCGAGTTCTGCGCCGACGGCGCGGATGACGTTCAACTCGTGAGTGACCTGGCCACCCGCGTCACGCACGGCCCGGGCGGCCTCCTCGGTGCTGGCGGACTGGATGATGTAGGCAGCGATCCGGGAACTGGCGTCACCGGCTTCATCATGAGCGATCACTTGTCCCGTCTCTGCGGTATGGATCGCGCAGCCCGACAATACCAGGGGCATTATCAGGGCGAGCCAGATCCCGCAGCGGAAAGTAGTGAAAGGGCTCATCAATTCGATCTCCAGATCTCGCGGATTCTGGGGATGAATTTCACCAGTAATAGGGATTACCGGCTGTGAGCGAAACCAAGCGGCAGCATGGCGCAATGTGACGCAGGTCTCATAATTTCGCTGTCAAATCGGGGCGTAGCGACTGCGTCAAGGCCAAATGTCAGGGATTGCCGCGTGATGGGCGGCGGCAGTCCGGAGCCCCGGATCGATTAGCAGCGGCAGGTCGACGGCGGGTCAGGGTGTCGCGGCGATCCGACCTGAAGTAGGCTGATCCGCTTCCTCCCGCTGCGCAAGCAGGAAACGCGGCAGGTCATCGGCCTGTACGGGCCGGGTAAAGAGGAAGCCCTGCATCTGGTCGCAGCCCAGCTCCGTGAGCAGGGCCACCTGTCCATCCGACTCGACGCCCTCGGCGACCGCTTCCATCCCGAAGCGATGAGCCAGATCCACGATGGCTCCGCAGATCGATACCGCATCGGTGCGATCCGGCAGCCCGGCCACGAAAGCCCGGTCGATCTTCAGTGCATCGAGAGGCAGTCTGGCCAGATATCGCAGCGAAGAAAATCCGGTCCCGAAATCGTCCAGAGCCAATCCGATGCCCAGAGACTTCAGCTGCTGGAGTTTCTCGGTGCTGTCACCGAGGTTCCGCATCAGCATGTTCTCGTCGAACTCGATCTCGAGACGCCCCGACTCGATCCCCGACGTGTCGAGCGCCTGGGCCACCCGGTCGACAAAGTCGCCAAGGACGAACTGCTGGGCAGAACAATTGACCGCCATCAGCAGCGGTGGCAACCCGTCCTTGTCCCAGGCCCCGAGCTGATCGCATGCAGTCTGCAGAACCCAGTCGCCCACGGGCACGATCAGACCGCTGTCCTGCATC
Source organism: uncultured Gammaproteobacteria bacterium (assembly GCA_965364575.1). Taxonomy (GTDB): domain Bacteria; phylum Pseudomonadota; class Gammaproteobacteria; order Steroidobacterales; family XN24; genus CAMYOC01. Next base: position 4,287 of record CBDTYJ010000175.1, on the reverse strand, counting down.
AGCGGAAAGAATTCCCCCAGGGGCACCAGCCCGCGCAGGGGATGACGCCAGCGCAGCAGCGCCTCGACACCCTGGATCCTGCGGTTGCGGGTATCGAACTTCGGCAGGTAATGGAGTTCGAACTGCTGCTGCTCGAAGGCCCAGCTGAGCTCGTCGAGCAGGTCGTTGCGGATCCGGGAGCTGCCATTCGCCTGCCCCTTCCGGATCCCGGTGATCGTCATCTCCGGCAGGTCCATCTCCGCCAGATTCTTCTCCGCGACCTTCAGCAGGCTTTCCACGTCTCCCGCATCTTCCGGATAGATGGCCAACCCGGATTGCACCTCGCAGCGGATCTCGTGTTCACCGAAGCGGACCGGCAGCCTCAGGCTATCCATCATCCGGTCACTGAACGACGCGGCATCTTCGCGTCCACCGATGTTGCTCAGGATGGCCGCGAAACCGATCCCTTCAAGCCGGGCAACGCTTTTATCGTCGTCATTCCCTGTGCTCTGGGCCAGGGAGTCCGCGCTTCTGCTCGAGCCCCGGATGCGCTCGGCGGTCTTTTGCAGCACGGCGTCGACGGCTTCGACCCCAAGCCCCTCGCGCACGCGGTCGAGGCCCCGCACGTCGAAAAGCACCAGCGCCAGGGAGCGGAACCGGAATTGCGCCTCGACCAGCGCGTTGTCCAGATTCCGCAGGAACTGAAGTCGATTCGGCAGACCGGTGACGTCGTCCATCAGACCCAGCCGGCTGATGCGGGCGTCGCTCTCGGCCTGGCCGCTGACGTCCCGCTGGATCATCAGCACCCGGTTGCGACCCTGGGGCAGGAACCGGACCTCGAAATGCCTGACCTCGCCGCCGTTCTCATCGACGAAAGTCCAGCTGCATTCCTTCCTGGTTTTCAGTGCTCGCCGCACATGAGTCAGCAGACTCTCGGCGATGAACACCGGCCAGATGGACCTGATCGTAGCAGGATCCCCGGCCGTCTCCAGCTGCTCCCGGACCAGCCCGTTCGGCCCGCTGTACTCGATGATCCGGCCGCTCCGATCCAGGGCGAACAACTGGTCCGGGATGGCGCTCAGCAGCCGGTCAGAATTTCCGGATCCGGCGGATGTCTCCGGGTCGCTCCGGTCGGCGATCAGCCCCCGGATGCGGTTGGAAAGCAACGCGGGATTGACCGGCTTAAGGACGAAATCGTTGACGCCTCTGGAGTAAGCTTCGTTGATGGTGGCCGCATCCTGATGGCCCGACACCATGACGATGGGTACCGTTTCTGCCGGTTCCAGTTCGCGCATCTGGGCGCAGGCCGTCAGCCCGTCCATGCCCGGCATGTCGATATCCAGCAGCACCAGGTCCGGTCGATGGGCCTCGAATTTCTTGAGCGCGCCGGCTCCATCACCGGCCTCGATCACGGTCAGGCCGTCGGCGATGAGCAGCTCCCGCAGCAACAGCCGGGCGGTCTCGTCGTCGTCGACGATGAGTACTTGTCGCGAATGTTCGGGGTCGGGGATGCTTCGAGCGGCCATTTGCTTCCTTGTTCTCACCGGGCGGCGACCCGCTCCGGTTCCGTTAGGGACACTACCTCCGGACCGACGATTCACGGCCGCGAGGCGTTCCCGCTTGCGTCGGGCGCGTCTGCTGCCGGCAGGATGAACCGCACCCGAACATAGCACCTGTCGGCCGTCCGGGCAGCATTCTTGAGGCGCCAGATGCCAAGAATGAGAACCAAGTCACGTATATCGGCCGGAGATGCGGGGAAGCTGCGATGGAACTGGCGCTGCGCCGCCTAGAGATGTGCCGTGCGATGACGACTGAATGGTCAGGCCGTCCGGCCCGATGGCGAGCCCGGGCGCAGTGTGAAGGCGACTTTTCCATAACGTGACCTGAGCGACAGAAGACTCAGGTCGCTTGCGGCACTATCCGGGGGCTAATCGAATTTCCGGAACTGGCGATGAGAAATCCTGTACTTGGATGGTCGTTTCAGAGCAAGCTGCGCGCGGTGATCCTGTTCACCGCCGGCACGGCTATGCTGATCGCGCTGACCGTGCAGGGTATCAGCGAGATGCTCCTGGCTCGCAAGCAGATGACGGAAGAGGTCGGCGTGCTGAGCACCATCGTCGGCCGCAATTCCCAGACGGCGGTCCTGTTCCAGGATAAGGCGGAGGCCAGGACCCTGCTACAGGGTCTTCACGCCGATTCGCGGATCTCCTTCAGCGGTCTATACCTTCCGGACGGTTCCGTGCTGGCAAGCTACGCGCGGGAAAAAGGCCAGGAGCCGGCTCTGCAGGCATCCGAGCGCGTATCCGACTGGGTGGCGGAAGCCATGCGTTCAGGGCAGATGTTTCATCGCCTGGAGGGATCGACCCTGGACGTGATCTCTCCGATCTATCTGAACCGCGAGATCGTCGGGTGGCTTCATCTTCGCTCCGTTCCGGACAATCTTTATCGGACGAGCATGGGATACGCCATGCTCGGCCTGGCGGCCCTCTTCGGCGCGAGCCTGATCGCTCTGCTGCTCGCAAACGCCCTGCAGCGGATGGTCTCCGCTCCCCTGCGCAGTCTCACAGGTGTGATGCGCCAGGTATCCGAAGCTCAGGACTACGAACTCCGGGCGGTCAAGCAGAGTGACGACGAGATCGGCCATCTGGTCGATGGCTTCAATGGCATGCTCGAGCAGATCTCGGAGCGTGACGCCCATCTGGCCAGACACCGCGCCGAGCTGGAGAACCTGGTCAAGGAGCGGACCGATAATCTCGCCCGGGCCAACAAGAAGCTGCGTGCCGCGATCGAGGGCGCTACCCGCGCCAAGGAAGAAGCCGAGTCCGCCAGCCGGGCAAAGAGTGAGTTCCTCGCCCGTATGAGTCACGAGATCCGCACGCCCATGAACGGTGTGCTCGGGATGACAGAACTGCTCATGTCGACCGAACTGAAAGGCCGGCAAAAGGACTTCGCCCGGACGATACAGAATTCCGCCGAAGCCCTGCTCGGGATCATCAATGACATCCTGGATTTCTCCAAGATCGAAGCCGGCAAGATGGTGCTCGAGCAGACTGACTTCGAACTGCGTGATCTGGTCGAGGAGACGGTCGGCCTCGTCGCTCACCGGGCCCACCAGAAAGGCGTGGAGATCGCCACCGTCCTGCCGCCGGGGTTCGCGCCGGTGCTGCGGGGTGATCCGCTGCGGGTGCGCCAGATACTGATCAATCTCGTCGGCAATGCGATCAAGTTTACTGACCACGGAGAGATCACCGTACGGGTGGAGGAAGTCCGTTCCACACAGCGGACCGTAGCATTGCGTTTTACCGTCAGCGACACCGGCGCCGGGATCGCCGACGACCATCGCCAGATGATCTTCGAATCCTTCGCCCAGGAAGACGGCTCCGCGACCCGCCGCTTCGGCGGAACTGGTCTCGGCCTGGCCATCTGCAAGCAGCTGATCGAGCTGATGGGTGGTGAGATCGGCGTGGAGAGCCGGCTCGGCGAGGGTTCGGATTTCTGGTTCAGCCTCGAACTGGAACGCGGTTTCCTCGGCACCAGCAGCGAGGCCGAAGGAATCCCCCAGCTCAAGGGCGTGCGGGTCCTCCTGGTGGACGACCACGCGACCAATCTCGAGATTCTCGAAGCCCACTGCCAGAGCTGGAAGATGGAGACGGCGCGGGCCGCATCGGTTGCCGAGGCTCGGAGCGCCCTGGATCAAGAGCTTCGTCCGTTCGAGCTGGCGATCCTGGACATGAATCTGCCCGATGGTAACGGGCTGGAGCTCGCGGAAGAGATCAGGCAGGCGCATGGGGAAGACGATCTGAAGATCGTGGTGCTCAGTTCCGCTGCCCGGGACGTGGAACCGGCCAGGAGGCAACAGCTCGGGATCCACGCCTGTCTGCCCAAACCCCTGCGCGGCTCAGCGCTGCACCAGACCCTCGGCTCCCTGTTTCCAGAGTCATCCGTCAGTTCCATGGATACTGACGACACATCAGAAGCAGAAACGGGCCTCAATGGTCTTGAAGTACTGCTGGTCGAGGACAATCCGGTCAATCTGGAGGTCGGGCTGGGCATGCTCGAAAAGCTCGGATGTGCGATCACGACCGCCGGCAACGGCAAGGAAGCACTCCAGGCCATGCAGGGTCGCCGATTCGATGTGGTGCTGATGGACTGTCAGATGCCCGAGATGGACGGCTTCGAGGCGACCCGCGAACGCCGCAAGATAGAGCGCGAAGACCGGGTCGAGCCGGCAGTGATCGTCGCGCTGACGGCGAACGCCGTGGCCGGAGACCGCGAGCGTTGCCTTGCCGCAGGCATGGACGACTACCT
>CBDTYJ010000174.1:0-5796 GCA_965364575.1 uncultured Gammaproteobacteria bacterium | reverse complement strand
AAATCGTCGCCCTCGAAGCCCACCGGGGCATTCCGATACACGGGCGAGAGCCTGAGCACGCCGAACCTGCTCGCCAGCGCCTCGAGTCCGTCGCGCAGGTGCCGTTCCGGCTCGACGTTGCTGCCGGCGGCGACAAAAACTTCTGCCATCGATTCAGTCATCATAATCGTCCCGGCAGCGCTCGATGATCACCCCCACGTCGCGAGCGCCGCGGATGGCGCCCGGTTTGTGCAGCACGACCCGGACTTCAGGCACGTCGAATTCTTTGACCACGATCCGCGCCACATTCTCCGCCAGGGTCTCGATCAGGCCGTATTCAGACTGTTCCACGAAACCGATCAGACGCTTGGCCACGGATTTGTAGTCCAGCGTATCCTGGATGCCGTCGCTGGCGGCCGCCTGGCGGATATCCGTGGCCATCTCCAGGTCGATGCTGACCGTCTGCCGGATACAGCGCTCCCAGTCGAAGATGCCGATGACGGTCTCGATGCGCAGGTCCTTGAGGAAAATCTTGTCCATCGGGGTCTTCAATCCGCGGCGGATTCGCCGGGTGGACGAAGCGACTCGAGGCCCCAGCGGGCCCGGGCTTCGATGGCGAGTTGGGCGCGCTCTCCGGCGCGGAGACGGAGCATACCAGCGAACGCGATCATGGCGCCATTGTCGGTACAGAACTCGGGCCGGGGATAAAACACGGACCAGCCCCGGCGCGCGCCATCGGCTTTGAGCGCCGCACGCAGGGACCGGTTCGCTCCGACGCCTCCGGCGACCACCAGCGTCCCGGCGCCGGTCGTCTCCATCGCCCGGCGGCACTTGGCCACCAGCGTCTCGACCACCGCCTGCTGGAATTCCGCCGCTGCGTCCGCCCGCCGGGCGTCGTCCATCCCGGTCTGTTCGACCGCAATCATCACTGCCGTTTTGAGGCCACTGAAGCTGAAATCCAGACCCGGGCGGCCGAGCATCGGCCGCGGGAACTCGAACCGCCCGGGGCTCCCCTCTTCGGCCAGAGCGGCCAGGGCAGGACCGCCGGGATAGGGGAGCCCGAGCAGCTTGGCGGTCTTGTCGAAGGCTTCGCCGGCAGCGTCGTCCAGGGTTTCGCCCAGTACCCGGTACTGCCCGAGGCCGGTGACTTCCACCAGCATCGTGTGGCCGCCCGAGACCAGCAGGGCCACGAACGGCATCTCCGGCGCCGGGGTCTCGAGCATGGGAGCCAGCAGATGCGCTTCCATGTGGTGGATGCCGACCGCCGGCACACCCCAGGCGTAGGCCAGGCTCCGGCCCACCGCCGCGCCGACGAGCAGCGCCCCGATCAGGCCGGGACCCGCGGTATAGGCCAGGCCGTCGATCTCGCCCGGTTCGGTCTCCGCCTCGGCGAGGACCTGGCGGATCAGGGGCACCAGTTTGCGCACGTGATCCCGGGACGCCAGTTCGGGCACCACTCCGCCGAACTCGGCGTGCAGCGACACCTGGCTGTAGACGCAATGGCCCAGCAGACCGCCCTCCGTGTCGCAGACGGCGACCCCGGTCTCGTCGCAGGACGTCTCGATTCCAAGCACCCTCATCTGCCTTGCTCCATGGGCCGCCAACATTGCAATTCTACCCGCTGCGGGCTAGTATTCCGCTTCTTTGCGCCGCCTCGTGGGCGGCGTTTGCATGATTGTGTTAAGGACGGTGATTTCTAGATGCCTAGCGTACGGGTCCGAGAAAACGAGTATTTTGACGCTGCCCTGCGTCGCTTCAAGCGTGCCTGTGAGAAGGCCGGTATTCTGACCGAGCTCCGCCGGCGCGAGTACTACGAGAAGCCGACCCAGGAGCGCAAGCGCAAGAAGGCCGCCGCCACCAAGCGGCACATGAAGCGGGTTCAACGCGAGCATTCGCGCCGCGTCCGTCTCTACTGAGCTCCCCCGTCCCTCCCATGTCGCTCAAGGCCCGCCTCAGCGACGATATGAAGCAGGCGCTCCGGGCCGGCGACAAAGCCCGGCTGTCGACGCTGCGCATGGCCCTTGCCGCGATCCAGCAGCGGGAGGTCGACGAGCGTACCGAACTCGACGACGCCCAGGTGATGGCGGTGCTGGAGAAGATGATCAAGCAGCGCCGCGAGTCCGCCACCCAGTACCGGTCCGGCGAGCGCGAGGATCTGGCGCTACAGGAAGAGGGCGAGATCGGTTTCCTCATCGGCTACCTGCCGGAGCCCCTGTCGGAACAGGAGCTGGATGATCTCATCGCCCGGGTCATCGCCGATACCGGCGCCCAATCCATGCGTGACATGGGCAAGGTCATGGGCCAGGTCAAGCGTCTGGCCGAGGGCCGCGCCGACATGGGCGCGGTGAGCGCGAAGGTCAAGACACGACTCGCCGGCGGCTGATCACCATCTTCCCGGGGGACCGTCGACGGCCCCCGACTCTGAAAATTATTGATTTCTCAGCCATTTGGGCTATCAATACATCATGCTCGAAGGCGTCTGTGCGGATCACCCAAAGCCCTCTCCGGCCTTGATGGCCGGCGCGGTACGGGGTCGGCCGTGAGCCGCATCCCCCAGAGCTTTATCGACGATCTGATGGCCCGCGTCGACGTCGTGGAGATCGTCGGCAGCCGGGTCCCGCTGAAGAAAGCCGGTCGCGAATTCAAAGCCTGCTGCCCCTTCCACGGGGAGAAGACTCCGTCATTTACCGTCAGTCCGTCCAAGCAGTTCTATCACTGCTTCGGTTGCGGCGCTCACGGCACGGCGCTCGGATTCCTGATGGAACACGACCACATGGATTTCGTCGAGGCGGTCGAGGAATTGGCCAAGCACGTGGGGGTCGAGGTCCCCAGGGAGGCCGGAGAGGGCCGTCGGCGCGCCGGCGACGATCTGTTCGCCACCATGGCCCGGGTCAGTGAGTTCTACGCCCAGCAGCTCAGGGAGAGCCCGCCCGCGATCGACTATCTCAAGCGGCGGGGTCTGAGTGGCGAGACCGCGGCCCTGTTCGGCATCGGTTATGCCCCGGATGCCTGGGACGGCCTGCTGGCGAGGTTCGGCGAGGACGATGCCGGCCTCAAGCGTCTCGCGGCCTGCGGGCTGATCATCGAGCGCGAGCACGGTGGATGGTACGACCGGTTCCGGGACCGCATCATCTTCCCGATCCGGGATGCCCGCGGCCGCACGATCGCTTTCGGCGGCCGCATCATCGGCAAGGGCGAACCGAAATACCTGAATTCCCCCGAGACGGCTCTGTTCCACAAGGGCCGTGAGCTCTACGGCCTCTATGAGGCGCGCCAGGCTCTGCGGGATATACCGCGTCTGGTCGTGGTGGAGGGCTATATGGACGTCGTCGGTCTCGCCCAGGCCGGCATCCGTTACGCCGTCGCCACGCTGGGCACGGCGACCACCCAGGACCATCTGCAGCGCCTTTTCCGGGTGACGGACACGGTGATCTTCTGTTTCGACGGCGACCGGGCCGGCCGCCAGGCCGCCTGGCGGGCGCTGGAGAATGCGTTGCCGACCCTGCAGCAAGGCCATCAGATCCGTTTCCTGTTCCTGCCCGAGGGGGAAGATCCGGACTCCCTGGTCGGCAAGGAAGGCGCCCGGGCCTTCGCCGCTCGTCTGGATCAGGCCATCCCCCTGTCCGACTATTTCCTCGATCAATTGGCCGGCCAGGTGGATATGGAATCCATGGACGGGCGGGCGCGGATGGCGGAGCTGGCCCGGCCGCTGATGCGGCGCATCCCGGAGGGGATCTACCGGGATCTGCTCACCCGCCAGCTGGCAGAACGGGTAGGTATCGAGGCCCGGCACCTGGAGGCACGCCTCGCCGGTGACCGGCCCGATCCGCCGGGCTTCCGTCCTGCCACCCGGGGCCCGGCACGACCAGCGAACCCCCGCTCGAGCCTGGTGCGGCAAGCGATCGCCCTGCTCCTTCACCATCCGGCCGCCGCGGCCGCCGCGGAGATTCCGGACGGACTCGCTGAACTGGATTTCAAGGGGATCCCCCTGTTGGCGGAACTCCTTGAAATTTCAGTATCAAACCCAGATATAAGTCCCGCTGGGTTGCTGGAGCGCTGGCGCGATCGGCCCGAACAAGCCCATCTTTTGCAGCTGGCGGCCAGCGAGGCCCTGGTGACCGAAGAGGCCGCGCCGGCGGTGTTGACCGATACCCTGACCCGTCTGGTGAACGAGGCGGGGCCGGAGCGGAGGACCGCGGTCCTGCTGGAGAAAGCACGGGACGCCGGCCTCGACGAGGCCGAGAAGGACGAGCTGCGTCGATTGCTCAGCCGGGGCACGGCGCAAGCCGCCAGCGGGACCGGAACGGAGCAATGATCTGGGCCGGTCTTATCTCCGGCATTTATCTGGAGAGTCGCGCGCCGGCCTGCTATACTGGTGCGTTCGTTCGTCTGATATCGAGGGTCTTTGAGTGACCGAAAAACGCGCAATCGTTCCTGAGGACAAACAGTCCCAGCTCAAGCTGCTGATCGCCCGTGGCAAGGAGCAGGGATACCTGACCTATGCCGAGGTGAACGACCACCTGCCCAACGACATCGTCGATCCCGAGCAGATCGAGGATATCGTGAACATGATCAATGACATGGGCATCACGGTTTATGAGAAGGCGCCCGATGCGGAGGAGCTGCTGCTGTCGGATTCCGCGGTCTCGGGCAACGACGATGACGACACCGAAGAGGCCGCCGCCGCTCTGGCTACGGTGGACAGCGAGTTCGGCCGCACGACCGACCCGGTCCGGATGTACATGCGTGAGATGGGCACGGTCGAACTGCTGACCCGGGAAGGCGAGATCCGGATCGCCAAGCGGATCGAGGAAGGCCTCGAGCAGGTGCGCAGGGCCCTCTCCAAGTTCCCCGGGACCCTGGACCTGCTGCTCGGAAGCTATGCCGCGGCGGTGGACGGACAGGGCCGGATCGTCGATATCGTCACCGGATTTATCGATCCCGACGCGGCCGATCAGGAAGTCAAAGCCGCCAACGGCAAGAAGAACGAGGATGAGGACAGCTCCGCCGCCGACGGGCCGGATCTGGAAGAGCTGGCCAAGCGCATGGCCAAGATCCGCCGTCTGCACAAGCAGGTCGTCAACGGCATCCTCAAGAGCGGCAGCCAGGATTCCAAGGTGCTGACCAACCGGGACAAGCTCACCGACGAATTCATGGAGCTCAAGCTGGCTCCGAAACATTTCGAAGCGCTGTCCATCAACCTGCGTGCGACCATCGCCCATATCCGCTCCCAGGAGCGTCAGATCATGCAGATCTGCATCCGCGGCGCCGGCATGCCGCGGAAGGACTTCATCTCCAGCTTCCCCCAGAACGAGACCAACCTGGACTGGCTGGACAAGCACATCCGCGCCAAGCGCAAGCACTCGTCTCAGCTGGCCAAGCTGCGGCCGGAGATCGAGCGCTGCCAGCGCAAGCTGATCGCGGTCGAAGAAGAGAGCGGCCTCAGCATCCACGAGCTGAAAGAGATCAGCCGGCAGATGTCCATCGGCGAAGCCAAGGCCCGGCGCGCCAAGAAGGAGATGGTGGAGGCGAACCTCCGGCTGGTGATCTCCATCGCCAAGAAGTACACCAACCGCGGCCTCCAGTTCCTGGACCTGATCCAGGAAGGCAACATCGGCCTGATGAAAGCGGTGGACAAGTTCGAATACCGGCGTGGTTACAAGTTCTCGACCTACGCCACCTGGTGGATCCGGCAGGCGATCACCCGCTCGATCGCCGACCAGGCGCGCACCATCCGCATCCCGGTGCACATGATCGAGACCATCAACAAGCTCAACCGGATCTCCCGGCAGATGCTGCAGGAGATGGGTCGCGAGC
>CBDTYJ010000173.1:0-5798 GCA_965364575.1 uncultured Gammaproteobacteria bacterium | reverse complement strand
GTTGGTGTAGCGGCTGCGGCGACAACGCCATCCTGGCGGCAGTCCAGCGTCTGTGCCGGGACGAGCAGCTGCGACCGGAGAAGACCGTGTTCGTGTCCGGGATCGGATGCTCCAGTCGATTCCCGCATTATATGAAGACCTATGGTTTCCACGGCATACACGGGCGGGCGCTGCCGGTGGCCGAGGGTATCCGTATGGCCCGCAAGGATCTGAACGTTTTCGTCAACACGGGTGACGGTGACTGTTGCAGCATCGGCGCGGCGCACTGGATCCACGCCATCCGCTACAACATGAACATGACCGTGTTCCTCCACGACAACCAGATCTACGGTCTGACCAAGATGCAGGTCTCGCCCACCTCGCCCAAGGGCCTCAGGAGCAACACCACGCCGCGCGGCGCGTTCCTCGAGGCCATGCAGCCCCTGACCGTGACCCTGGGTGTCCAGAATGTCTCCTTCGTCGCCCAGGCCGTGGACTGGATCCCGGAAGTCCTCTTCGACATCGTCACGGCCGCCTTCCGTCATCGCGGTTTCTCGTTTATCCGCATCGTCCAGCGTTGCCCGGAATGGCTGCCCAGCCTGTTCGAGCCCTGGCTCCATGATCCCGACCGGATCCATCTTTTGCATCATGATGATGGTATCCACGTAAGCCCGGCGCTGGCCCGGGTCTACCGTAACCAGGAGCGACATGATCCGGGCGATATCGACCGGGCGCGGGAGATCGCCTCGACCACCGACGCTATTCCGGTCGGAATCCTGTACCGGAATCCGCGGGTGCCCTGTTACGAAGATCTCCGTGAGACCAGCCACCTGCGGACCACCGAATTCGTCAAGGCCGGTCTGGAGGCGGAGTTCGACAAATTTACCGTATGGCCGTCGGTATGACGGGATAGTGGAACGAGACGACATGGACACGGCCCGTCAGGCCCGAGTGGCTTTTTATCTGACCGGCAAACGGCCGGGCGCGGAGCTCGAGCCCGTGGCCGGCATGGACCTCACCCCCGCCCTGCTGGCCGCATACCGCGATCTGACGAGGCTGCGTTACGACTACCCGCTGGTGCTCCGGGAGGACGCCGACATGTCCGCCTGCGCGCGGCCCCTGTCCGCTCTGGTCGACGAGGCGCTTCGAGAGAGCGCTCGCGACGATGACGACGAGCGTTTCAGCCGCCGGGTCCTGAGGCTCGAGGAACTCGTCCGGAAAGCAGCGGCCGCGGGGCCGCCACGAACGCTTTCCGAGCTGTGGGCAGAGGCCGCGGAGCAGATGGGTGCCGCTGACGACGATGGATTGCGGGAGGACCTGGACCGGGCCGCCGGGGCCGCCGGTACCGAGGGGATCGTCTGCGACTGTGACGCCGGCTTACCGTCGCGTCTCTTCTTCCACCTCTGGAGGACGGCTCAGCGGGACAAGTCGGCGCGGCTCGAGCGCGGGCTGGCCAGCCGGATACAGAAGCTGACGGACATCCTCCGAGCGGACACTGCTCGCTCCAAAGAAGGCCGTAGCCCCGAGTGTCTGCAGGCGGCGATCGGAGGTCTGGACGCGGAGGCCTTCGATTTCCAGGCCATGTCACGGGTCCTGGTCCGCACGGCGAACCAGACCACCCTCACCGAGACCCGTCGCCAGCGACTCGAGGCCCTCATCGGCGCGCTCGGGCGCTACAGGTTTACGCCGGAGACCTTCTTCTTCAAAAGCTGCGTGGAGGCACTGAAGGCCTGGCAAGACCGGTTCGGTGTGTTGGTCGAGGTGGCGCGCGCCATCGCCATGGCGGAGCTGGAGATCGCCGGTGATTACCGGGAGGACCGGCATGACGTGTTTTTTGACGAATACGGCGCCGACGGTCTGGCTCCGGAGGACCTGGCCCTGTTCGCCGATTATCTGGTGTGCGTCAATGCTTCGGCCATGGACGCCTCGGAGCAGGCTGCGCTGATGGAATTGTTGTCATCCGGGCTGCCGGTCAAGATCCTCATCCAGACCGACGATGTCCTCGAGGCAGCGATGCACGGGCCCGGACAACAGGGTTTCGGCCGCAGCGCGCTGCATTTCGCCAACATGGCGCTCGGATTGAACGAAGTCTATGTCCTGCAATCGCCCGCATCCGCCCTGCCGCAGATGAGCCATACGATCGCCGAAGGCATGAAGTACCCGGGGACGGCGATATTCAGCGTCTTCTCCGGCGCATCGCCGTCAGCTGTCGGCATGCCTCCCTATCTGCTTTCCGCGGCCGCGGCGGAATCCCGGGCCTTCCCGATATTCGTCTACGATCCGTCGGCGGGCCCGGATATGGCGTCGCGCTTCTCTCTGGCCGGCAATCCGCAACCCGAGGAAGACTGGCCGAAACATCCGCTCAATTACGAGGACGCGGATCGGCGGGGCGTGTCCGATACGGTGGCCTTTACTTTCGCCGATTTCGCCTCGCTGGATGAGCGGTTCGCCAGGCATCTCGCCCGAGTGCCAGCAGCCGGCTGGGATGAGGCCATGATCCCGGTCAGCGCGGCGCTTGCCGGCGAGGCCGAGCCGGATCCGGAGCGGGTGCCCTGTATCCAGATGGTGGATCGCCTGGACCGGCTGCAGCACGTGCTGGTGGACGAGAAACTCCTGCGCGAGGCCCGGCGCTGCCGCGAAGCCTGGCACAACCTCCAGGAACTCGGTGGTATCCATAATTCGTATGCGGAACGTCTGCTGGCCGAGGGCCGCCTGGCGCCCGAAATGGACACGGACGTCGCTGCCGGGACATCGACGGAGCCTGACAAGGAGACTGCTGCCCCGACTGTGCCGGAGCCAGAGACGGTAGTGGAGGGCGAATCCGAGCCGTCGCCGGACGAGGCCTATATCGAGACCGCTCGCTGCACGACCTGTAACGAATGCACCCAGATCAACGACAAGATGTTCGCCTACGACGACAACCGCCAGGCTTATATCGCAGATCGGACTGCCGGCACCTATGCGCAACTGGTGGAGGCCGCGGAAAGCTGCCAGGTGTCGATCATCCATCCGGGCAAGCCCCTGGATCCGGATGAGCCGGGGCTCGATGAGCTCATGAAACGGGCCGAGCCCTTTATCTAGGCATCAACTGTTGCCATTTGTCGGCACCAGCGTCGATCAATCGTCCGGCATGTGCACGAATATCAGGATCAGGATGCAGGAGACAAAATACTGGAATGCGCCTTCCAGGGACTGCGCGCCCAGCTCGGTCTGCCACATTTGAAAGTAAGCCCCTCCCAGCACGCCGAAAAATCCGAACCAGACGATCGCGCCGAGTGCGCACCCCAGCAGCGCGTATTTCTTGGCCTGATTGTACAGGGGTGCTTGTGCGGCGCGGCTGGACCACAGATCCCACGCGCCCTTCATCGCGAGCAATCCGGCGGCCAGTTCGGCGCCGATGATCAAGGCCAGTGCCAGCCAGACCAGCCCGGGGCTTTCTATCGAGGGGCCGATCGAAGAAGAGTAATAGGCATGATCGGACATGGACAGGACTGTCCCGACGACGTGGAAGGCCGCCTGGATGTTGGCGATGTTCTGCAATCCAAACAGCAGAGCCATCAGACCGACGAACGCGACCAGGACTATTTTCAGATAACGAATCGCCATAACTTCTTCTCCCTTCTGCTCCGACCAACCAGCAGCGCGAATCGCGGGGGACTGCCAATGACTTCACAGCCGCCGCTTGCGCCCGACCCGGGCTTAGTCTAACTGTTGATCTATGGGCTTTTTCTCCGAGCTGAAACGACGCAACGTCGCACGCATGGCGGCATTGTATGCGGTGACTGCCTGGCTGATCATGCAGGTGGCAGAAGTGGTCATCGGACTCGCCCTGTTGCCCGACTGGCTGGGTCGCGTCGTGCTCATCGTGCTCGCCGCGGGATTCCCGCTGGCCCTGGTGCTGGCCTGGTTCTACGAGGTGACGCCCGAGGGATTGAAACGCGATACCGATGTCGATCGATCCGGTTCCGTCACTCGAATCACCGGGCGGCGCATGGATCTGGTGGTCATCGCCCTGTTGGCTGCCGCCGTCGGGTTCTTCGCCTTCGACAAGTGGTGGCTCGCTCGGGACATCGGGCCATCGATCGCCGTCCTGCCGTTCGTCAACATGAGTGGTGATCCCGCACAGGAGCATCTCAGCGACGGAATCTCCGAGGAATTGCTGCATCGGCTTGCCCAGATTTCCGAATTGCACGTGGCGGCACGCACGTCGTCGTTCTATTTCAAGGGGAAGAACGTGGCCATTCCCCAGATTGCCAGCGAGCTCGGGGTCAAGGCCGTGCTCGAAGGCAGTATCCGCAAGGCCGGGGACAAGATCCGGGTCACGGTGCAGCTGATCAACGCCAGCAACGGGTATCACGTCTGGTCCCAGACGTTCGACCGCCAGCTCGACGATATCTTCCTCATCCAGGACGAGATCTCCGCCAGGGTCGTCAGTGCATTACGGGTCACCCTGCTCGGCGGAGAACAGCGGCGCATCAACCGCCGGCCCACCGACAATGTCGAGGCCTACGACGCGTATCTTCTGGGCCGACAGATGATGGCGCGCCGAACCAGCAGCTCCCTGCGAGAGGCAGAGGAACATTTCACCGAGGCCATCACGCTCGATCCGGATTTTGCGCTCGCCTATGTGGGCCTGGCAGATACCTACGCGCTGCTCGGGTCTTACGGCGGTCTGGACAGGCCAACCGTGCTGGCCGGGGCGGAACCGGCTCTGGAGAAAGCCCTGGCGCTCGACGATCAGCTGGGCGAGGCCTTCTCCAGCATGGGCGGCGTGCGGCTCCTCCAGGGGGACTTCGAGGCCTCCGAGACCGCCTATCAGCGCGCGATCGAGCTCAGTCCCAACTACGCTCCGGCTTACCTGGGATACGGCATGCTCATGAAGCGCGGTTTTGGACGCGTCCAGGAAGCACTGGAGCTTCACCAGACGGCACTGGGTCTCGATCCCTTATCCACGCCCATCAACATGGCGGTGGTAGAGGACTACCACGAGCTGGGTCGCTTCGAGGAGGTCCGGGACCGCTGCCAACGGGTGATCCAGATCGATCCGGATTATCCGCGCGCCTATACCATCATGGCCGACCTCTACTGGGAAGTGTTCGGCCAGCTGGACGAGGCCGTCGTGTGGCTCCACAAGGCCATCGAACTGGACCCGGGCAATCCGGATCACATCCGATGGATGGGGATGGTCTTCCTGGATCTGGGTGATTACCAGGCCGGCGAACGCTGGATGCGGCGGGCCATGGACATGGCGCCAAAGCAGTATACGTCGCTGTGGGGCGCCGTTTATCTGGCGAGATATCTGGGTGATCAGGAGCGGGCCGTTGCCGCGGCGCAGGCTATGCTGAACGTCATACCGAATAACTGGCTATCGCTGCTCGTGCTGCGTGACGCAGATTATCGGGCAGGGAATATCACGGCCGCCCTGGAGCGTTACCGCCAGGCGCGACCCGATCTGATCGAGAGCGAAGCGCCCGTGATCGACGCAACCAATTTCGGCTGGGCGATCGAGATCGCAAACATCCTGCTCAAGACCGGGGACCGCGATCGCGCCATGAAGTTGCTGCAGGGGGCGCGCTCTGCCATCGCGACACGCCCGCGGCTGGGGTTCAGCGGCTTCGGCATCAGCGACGTGGAAATCCACGCCCTGATGGGAGACCGGGATCTGGCGCTGGACTTGTTAGCGAGGGCCATCGAGGAGGGATGGCGTTCGAGCTGGCGGGTCGGCACCGAGCGCAACGACAACCTCGCCAGTTTGCGCGGCGATCCGCGCTTCCAGATCCTCCTCGCCGGGATCGAGGCTGATATGGAAGCCCAGCTGA
>CBDTYJ010000172.1:0-5800 GCA_965364575.1 uncultured Gammaproteobacteria bacterium | reverse complement strand
GAATTGGTCGAGCGCGTCGCCGGTCTCGTCGATCCCTGCCTCGACCAGCCATTCCCTCAGGTGCCCGCACCATTGCTCGGTGCTCCAGGGCCGCCGTCCCATGGCGACGATGGCCATGCTCTCGTTCAGACGCCCCGCACTTTGCAGGTGGTATAACGCCGGCAGGAGCTTGGTCCGGGACAGATGCCCGGTGGCGCCGAAGATGACGAAGTGACAGGGACCGGGCCCGTCATCGCGGCTCACCGACCGCCCTCCCCGGCCGCGTCCTTGACCGCATGCCCGCCGAAGGCATTGCGCATCATCGCCAGCATCCGGTTGCCGTAGTCGGCTTTCCCCTGGGAGGCGAAACGCGCCGCCATCGCCATGGTGATCACCGGCGCCGGCACCCCCTGCTCGATCGAGTCGATGACGGTCCAGCGGCCTTCGCCGGAGTCCGACACGAACGGGGCGATTTCGGACAGGGCCGCATCCCGGTCCAGGAATTCGGCGATCAGATCCAGCAGCCAGCTTCGGACCACGCTGCCGTGACGCCAGCTTTCGGCGATCGCGGCCAGGTCCAGATCGAACTCCTCGCGGTGTTCCATCAGAGCGAAGCCCTCGGCGAAGGCCTGCATCATCCCGTATTCGATCCCGTTGTGGATCATCTTCACATAGTGGCCGGAGCCCGCCGGGCCACAGTGGGTCCAGCCGCGATCCGGCGCCGGGGCCAACACCCGCAGGGTCGGTTCGACCCGCGCAACATGCTGCGCCGCTCCGCCGACCATCAGCGCATAGCCTTCCGACAAGCCCCACACGCCGCCGGAGACGCCGGCGTCCACGAAACCGATGCCGGCTTGCTCGAGTTCACCACTGCGCCGCATGGAGTCCTTGAACATGGAATTGCCGCCGTCCACCACGACGTCGCCGGGCTCCAGCAGCTCCTTCAATTCGGCGATGGTGCTCTCGGTCGGCGAACCGGCCGGCACCATCACCCACACAATGCGGGGCGCGTCCAGTTGCGCGACCATCGCCGCGAGGGATTCAGGCGGCGCGAAACCCGTCTCTTCACCCAGGCTGCGCGTGACGTCGGCCTCCAGCGCCCAGCCCGTCACCCGGATGCCGCCGCGCGCCAGACGACGCACCATATTTCCGCCCATTCGGCCGAGACCGACGATTCCGATTTCCATAAAAACTCCCTCGACCGGACCGACCGGACGTGCTGCTTATCCATTCAGAGATGACCCGAATCCGCCGACCACCCCATCCAGGGTGCCCGCTACTCCCGGAAACCCGGCGATCGCCCGTCCCGTTTTCGTATCACAAATAACATTACAAGGCGCACTTAAACCTCTGATCCAAATCGTTATTCATATCAGAACGATCGCGCCAGACCTGCCGGCGGGCCCCGTGCATCGCTGGTCATCCGCAGCAGGTATTGAACCAGTCGACGGCCTCCGCCCACAAGGCCCGTGAAGCCGGCCGGAAATAGCCGAAGTGGCCGATGGACTTCAGCCCTGCATCCGACGGGACGAGATGCCGGCGCTCCAGGTTCGGATAGGCCTCCATCATGGCGTCCACGGATCGCGCCGTGCCCCACTTGTCGTCGTCGATGCTGTAGGCGAGCACCGGTGCCCGGAAGGTGGCGAAGCGATCCAGGGGCAGGGTGTCGTCACCCAGCAGGTATTCCGGGTTGCGGCACCAGCCGGCCCACTCCAGCGCGACGCCCCGGGGCAGATCTTCACTGGTGCCTGGCCAGGGCATGTATCCGAACAGACGGGGCAGCAGCGGCAGCGTTACATGGGCATGGAAAGCCGTGACCAGTTTTTGTTCGCGGCCCTGCAACGCCCAGTGCCCGCTCTGGGCCGACAGGGTGATCATGCCGTCGACCGATCCTGCGTTATCCAGCAGTCCGGCGACCTGACCCCCGACGCTGTGGCCCACGAAGAACAGCCGAGACGGCTCGTATTCCTGCTGCACCCAGTCGACGACGCCCGCCATGTCGAGCAGGGCCCAATCGCGCATGCTGGCCACGAAGCCGCGCATCCGTTCCGGGCGCGAACCGCCGATGCCGCGATAGTCGTAGCTCAGGACAAGATAGCCGGCCTCGGCCAGCGCGGCGGCAAAATGCCGGTAGAAACGCCGCGGTGTCGCGGTGGCGCAGTGGATCACCACCAGCTTCGTCGACGAGACCCCGGGCCGGAAAAGGGTAGCCGCCAGGCGATAACCATCACGGGCCGGGATGGCCAGATCCAGGTGAGAGAGCGTGTCGTCGGTCAACCGCGGGTCTCCGAGGCCGGGCCATGGGTCAGGATCGAGATGCGCTCCGCTACACTGAGCATGTCGCTACCCGTCTGATATCAGTGATGCCGCCCCGATGGACCCTGGCGGCAGTGTAAGCGATCCGGGAACCGACCCGACAGCCTCTGCCGGGGCCAGAGTCGTGCGTGAATCGGCCAACGCGGTATCGTGCGGCTTGATCCCTTGCATCGGCTCGGGCTATCGTCCGCGGCGACTGCACCCGGCACGCCATGCGAAGGGCCACGAGGAGAGATTCCTGGAACTATTCCTGACCAATCTGGCGTCGCCTCCGCTGCTGTTCTTCTTTCTCGGGCTGGTGGCGGCATTGCTGCGCTCCGATCTGGAGGTGCCGGCCTCGGTCGCCAAGTTCCTGTCCCTTTATCTGCTGTTCGCGATCGGTTTCAAGGGTGGCGTGGCCCTCAGCGAGGCCCGCATCGACTGGGGCGTGGCCTCGAGCCTGGTGGCGGCGCTGGGGCTGGCGATCGTCGCGCCGCTGCTGGCCTTCGCCTGGCTACGCCGGCGACTGGGAACGGCCGATGCCGCCGCCCTGGCCGCGACCTACGGATCGGTCAGCGCGGTCACTTTCGTGACCTGCGCCAGTTACCTGGATTCGGGGGGCATACCCTGGAGCGGCCATCTGGTCGCAGCCATGGCGATCATGGAGTCGCCCGCCATCATGGTGGGGATCCTGCTCTACCGGCGCTTCGGATCCGGCAGAAGGACCAACGGCGGGTCTTCTGGCGCCGAAATCGCCCGGGAGGCGTTTCTCAACGGCTCCGTGTTCCTGATCATCGGTAGCCTGCTGATCGGCTGGGTGACCGGTCCGGCCGGCATGGCCCAGGTCGGCCCGCTGGTCAAGGATCTGTTCACCGGCGTCCTGTGCCTGTTCCTGCTGGACATGGGCCTGGTGGCGGCTCAGCGTCTGCGTGACCTTCGCGACCCTGGGCTGATCGCATTCGGCTTGCTGTTCCCGCTGGTCATGGCGCTCATTTCCGCCAGCATCGGTATCGGGATCGGGCTGTCCGAAGGCGATGCGTTGCTGCTGACGGTGCTCGGCGCCAGCGCGTCCTATATCGCCGTACCGGCCGCCATGCGCCTGGCCTTGCCGGATGCGAATCCCGGGCTCTATCTGCCCCTGTCGCTGGCGCTGACCTTCCCGATGAATCTGATCGTGGGCATCCCCGTCTATCACCTGTATATCCGCCTGGTAATGCCGCCATGAAACCCTGCAAACGCGTCGAGATCGTGATCGAACAGGCCCAGGCCACCGCCCTGCTCCATGTCCTGGACCAGATCGGCGTGCCGGGCTACACCGTCCTGCCGAATGCGCGGGGCAGCGGCGACCGGGGCCGTCGCAGCGGTGACGAGCTGACCGGCGTGCTCACCAATTCGGTTATCGTCATCGCCTGTCAGGAGGATATCCTGGAGGACATCCTGGCGGCGGTCCGCCCAGCGATCCGGCGCTCCGGAGGGGCCTGCCTGATTTCCGATGCCGTATGGCTGAGTCACTGAGCTGAGGCCGCCGGCTCCGCCGCGGCGTCGGCGTCCAGGCTCATGTCATAGCCGAACCGCTGGAAATCGTCGCCATAGAAGTGCTCGACGATCTGGCGGGACTCGGCGCAGTAATAGCCACGGTGGTCCTCACGCTCACTGGCGTTCAGATGGGGGGCGGTGCGGGCCTCGAGCCCAAGCTGCCCGGCGAGCCGAAGCGTGTCCGCCTCCAGGGTCTCGACCCGCCCGAGAAAATCCAGCTCGACATCACGCAACCAGCGGGTCTGCGGGTTGCACTGGCTGAGACCCTCGACGTTGTAGAGCCCGATGTCGTTGCACTCCCCGGCCGCGAGGCGGCGGCAGAACGAAAGGAAGGTCTCGTCCGCCGACAGCACGCCGTAGCGCTGCACATAGTGGAACAGGGAGACGGCCCGCTGGTAGGGATTCCTGCAAAACGCAAACTTGAACGCGGCACGATCGAATGCGGCCGACACGACGCCGCGGCGTACCAGTTCCGCATAATCCATATGGCCGAAGGTGACGATGCCGCGATTCGGGAAACGGAATCTCGCCAGGTGCAGCGACTTGAGCTTGGGGGCGTCGAGCAGACTGAATATGCTGGTCCCGGCGGTCTTGGGGATCCAGATAAAGACGGCCTTCGGCTGGCCCAGGGCATGCAGATAGCTCTTGCACAGAGACAGCCCCGAGTAGTCGGCGAGCTTGGCGATCTGTCGTCGGCGCTTACCCATTAAGTATATATTTTACAGATTGTTGCGGTAATTTATTCACTCGACTTATAGGGCATGCCACCCGTGCCCGAGGGCGGCCATGGCAGATCCGGTCCGGCATGCCCAGTCTAATCCAATCCGGCGGCTGCGGTGCCGCCCCCCACTACAAACGAGATGATCGGTGACGCCGGGCGCACGGCGCCTGACCGGGTTCCGGCGCAGCCGGTCGGCGCGTCGAGCCTGACGTCCCGGGATGGTAAACTAGCGCCCAAAATTTCCGCTTCACGAACCACATATCGCGGACCATCCGACGCCCCGGCTGCCGGTGCGGTATGAGCCGCTGACGGAGCCGAAACAGGAGTCACTTCCATGGACTACTGCGTTTTCATCCACACCAATCCCAAGCAGATCGTCGGCGCCATCGTGGCCCAGTATGCGCTGCGACGGCAATCGCAGAATGCCGACAAATTCGAGGTCAAGCTGATCAAGACCACGGATCATCCCTTCCTCGCCGAGTTCGAGGGTCGGATGTACCTGCGCGACGGCGTGCAGCGGGTGTGGCTCAATGACGACCTGCAATCTTTCACGCCGCTGCGATTCATGCCGCCGGAACTGATGGGATACGAAGGCCGCGCCGTGGTCATCGATCCGGATATCTTCGCGGTCGCCGACATCTGGGAGCTGCTGTCCCGGGACATGGGGGACTACTCCATCATGTGCCGCAAACGTTCGGGCCCCAAAGGCATGGTGGACAAGTGCTACGCGTCCAGCGTCATGCTGATGGACTGCGCCAGACTCAGGCACTGGCGTTGCGAAGAACAGTTCCGCGCCATGTTCGACTTCAAGCTCGATTACCACGACTGGATCTGCCTCAAGTCCGAGGATCGCAGCAAGATCGGTTTCTTCGAGAACGAGTGGAATGACTTCGACAAGCTCAGCCCCCAGACCAAGATGTTGCACACGACGCGTCGCAAGACCCAGCCCTGGAAGACCGGCCTGCCCATCGACTGGCGACCGGCGGAGCGCTTCCGCGCGTTTCCGCCGCTGGGATGGCTGATGCGCGCGCGACGCAAACTGTTCGGCGAGTACGGCCTGCTCGGCAACTACTCCGCGCACCCGGACAAGAACCAGGAGCGTCTGTTCTTCGGGCTGCTCAGGGAGTGCGTGGAACTCGGACTCGTGACCGAGGACATGTTGCGCGAGGAGATGTCACAGAACCACGTGCGTCATGACGCCTTCGAGGTGATCCAGCGTACGCCGCCGCTGGCCCTGCCGCCGAATCCGCCCCTGGCCCTGAGTTGACC
>CBDTYJ010000171.1:0-5860 GCA_965364575.1 uncultured Gammaproteobacteria bacterium | reverse complement strand
TCTTTCGATGTCGTGTCCGAAATCGACGGCCACGAACTGGCCAATGCGGTCGATCAGGCCAACCGTGAGGTCGCGAACCGGTTCGACTTCAAAGGTACCGGCGCCAAATTCGAGCTCCAGGACTTCGTGGTCAGCCTCGAAGCTGAGGCCGATTTTCAGCTCAAACAGATGCTCGACATCCTGACCCAGAAGCTGGCCCGGCGCGGTATCGACGTGGCCGCCATGGCGCCGGATGAGCCGGAGATCGCCCTGAACAAAGCGCGGCAGAAGGTGGTGATGAAGCACGGCGTCGAGACCGATGCGGCGCGGAAGATCGTCAAACTGATCAAGGACAGCAAGATGAAGTTGCAGTCCCAGATCCAGGGCGATCAGGTCCGGGTGACCGGCAAGAAGCGCGACGATCTGCAGGCCGCCATCCAGATGCTGAAGGAAGCCGAACTCGGGCTGCCGCTGCAGTTTACGAACTTCCGGGACTGACCCCTCAGGGCTTTGCGGCCGGATCCGGTCGCGGCGCGACATCCGGCGATTCCAGACTCTCCAGCGGCCCGCCCAGGATGCGTTCCGCCTCGCGCCTGAGCGCATCGACACTGACCCGCTCATGATGCTCGGAGAGGGCCCTGACGACATCGTCCAGGCTGGCTTCGCCCCCGCTGCGCCGGCGCATTTCCTCGTCCACCGCCGTCAGCAGACTCACTGCCCGGGCCGTGACCGCACCCCGGGAACGATCCGTCTCGAGTCGCCGCGCCTCCTCGCCCCAGCGGCTGACCGCCGCGAAGGCCCGCCCGGCTCGTTTCTCTGACAGGGTGCCGGTGCGGCGCATGATCTCGATGCTGTAGTACTCGGCCACGCCCTCGACGATCCAGTCTCCGCCAGGATCGGCGCTGTAGCCCTGAGCCAGATGGACCAGTTCGTGCAGCAGAGTGCTGGTCCCGTTCTCGCTGATCAGCGGACGATCCGCATGGATGAACAGCGACTTCGGTCCGGACAAGCCGCCCCGCCACATGGGAT
Source organism: uncultured Gammaproteobacteria bacterium (assembly GCA_965364575.1). Taxonomy (GTDB): domain Bacteria; phylum Pseudomonadota; class Gammaproteobacteria; order Steroidobacterales; family XN24; genus CAMYOC01. The sequence goes on along the minus strand of CBDTYJ010000171.1, from coordinate 4,852 downwards.
CGCCGGCCGAGACGATCAACAGACGCCCGGGGAAATCGGGAAACACCTGCTCCAGGGCGGGCAGATTCCAATTGAGGAACGCCAGCATGTCCATGCGCCGGACGCCCTGGCCGATCGGCGCCGCGATGGCCACGGAGACGCCGGCGGCGGTCTCCCGCCGCACCCCCAGGCGGCCGGCCGCCATCCAGCCTACCGGCCGATCGAAATTCCGCGACGGATCGTCGATCAGGTACCAGCCCTCTTCATCCCGGGGGAAAGGGGTGGCGGCCGACCATCCCTCGGGCCCGTCGATCTGCAAGCGGGCCTGGGCTCGGGCACCCTTGAGGGTCCTGACGGCGGCGGGTGGCACAAGGTCATCGCCGCGGAAGATCGCCCAGTCCTCCGTGATCCGCGAGTCGTAGCCACCCTGCCCCCGCCGGTGGTTGATACTCGCCACCAGCCGCAGCCGACCGCCCTCGGCCGGCGGCCGCCAGATGATCGCCGCCTCCGTCGTGTCCAGGCTGCCGTCGCCGGAGAAATCCCGGTGCCAGCGCGGCAGCCGCCGGAAACGTACTTCACGCAGCAGGTCCCGGGGCTGCCGCAGATCGATGACCACCACGGCCAGGCCCTGGTCCGGGCGCAGACGGAAACGATAGTCCAGCTGGTAGAGCTGTTCCGCCGCGCCGGCCAAAGCGCCGGGCACGAGAGCCAGGGCGAGGGCCAGGATAAGGCGGGGTCGGAGTCGATTGATCAGGACGGATACCTCCGGGCGGGGCGGACCTTAACGCTATCATCAGACCCGCCGGAGCGCCCCGCGCCGGTCCGAGATCGGAGGCTCCCGGACCTATATTATGTCCAATTCACGACATCTGGTCGCTGGTTGGGGCGATAATTCACACATGTGACGAGAGCCCGATCCATGCTCAGGTCGAGGGGACCTGGGGGGCTCCGCCTGCGGCTGGTCATGGCCGCGATGTTTTAGCGCCGGGGGGCGACTGTTATGAACAAATCACTCCGATTTCTGTCCGCGATCCTGTTGACCGCGAGCCTCGCTGCCTGTGGCGGCGGTGGAGGCGGAGGCGGCTCGACCGGCGCCAACAATCCACCGCCAGTGGTCACTCCGCCGCCCGTCGGCAATGAGACCGGCACGGTTGCGGTACTGCTGACCGACGCGGCCGGGCACGACTACGATCAGGCCCTGGCCACGATCTCCTCCATCGAATTGATCGGGGATGAGGCCCGGACCGTCGTCTGGCAAGGCCTGGAGACCATCGATCTGCTCAGCCTCGAGGACTTCTACGAATTCTTCGCCGTCGCCGACGACGTCCCGGCCAATACCACATTCGAAAAGGTCCGCCTGCAGGTCGTGGGTGACCTGGATCTGCGCAAACTCAACGACGACGGCAGCGTCAGGGAACAGGTGCTGGCGGAGCTGCCCGGCAAGGGCAAGCTGGATCTCAACAACCAGGGCCCGTTCTGGGTCGATCCCGGCGAGACCCTGATCATCGAGATCGACTGGCAGATGAACAAGGCCTTCAAGATCATCGAGACCGGCAATGGCCGGGTCAAGGCGCGTCCGGTGATCATGGTGAACATCCATTCCGCCGAGGCCAGGGATCGTCTGGCGCGTATTTTTGGCGTCATCGACGAGATCGACGATCAGGATCAGGACTTCCGTCTGTGCCGCACCGACTACATCGGCGACAAGGACGACGACGATGACGATTTCGACAATCATGACGGTGATGACCCCTACAGGCACTGCGTGCGGGTGCGCACCGACGACGGCACCGGCTACTTCAACGAAGACGGTCTTCCCATCACCTTCGCCGACCTGATCGACGGCGACGAGGCCACCGTGGTCGGCATGCTGCGTGTGAACCGGGACGATGGCGATGACCGGCGCTTCGCTCTGGACGCCATCGTGGTCGAGCGCGGTCCGGCCGGCACATTCCCCTCCTGGAAGGGCATGGCGCGCTCCGCGGTCAATGGCGATGATCAGTTCGATTTCGGCCTCGATGCCGGGCAGGGCTTCGCGGCAGACACGGTGGTCACGACCCAGCTGTTCGAGAGCACGCCGATCGTCACGCGCGAGGGCGAATACCTGAATCGCACCGTGATCCAGGATGGCACCGACATGACCGTCGACGGCGTTCTGAGCCTGTCCAACCAGGATCCGGACCTGCTGCGCGCGGCCTTGCTGATCGTGGATTTCGACGACGAAGCCGAGGACCTGCTGCGCGGTGTCGTCGCCGACGTTGACCCGGGTGCCGGCATCCTGTTGCTGACCGTGGACGGGGTCGAGCGCTGCGTGGACGCCGACGAGGCGGACATCTTCGTGGTCGAATCCGACGAAGATCAGTTCATCAGCGAGCGCGCGGAGCTCGGGGACCTGATCCCGGGCCAGCGGGCCGATGTCTTCGGCCAGGATCGATTCGACGGCTGTTTCGACGCCGAGACGATCATCGCCGACGCCGTGGCCGACGACAGACCTGACGCCGAGGCCGGCGAGGATCAGGTGGTCACCACCGGAGAGACGGTGTTCCTCGACGGTTCGGCCAGCAGCGATCCCAACGGCGATCCGCTGACCTTCGGCTGGACCCTGATCAGCAAGCCGGACGGCAGCACGGCCAGCCTGGCGGACGCCGATACCGCGACGCCCAGCTTCGTGGCGGATCTGGACGGGGAATACGAGGTCATGCTGGTCGTCAGCGACGGCATCCTGTCCGATGACGACACGGTCGTGATCACCGCAAACGGCGGCTAGGGTATTCAGTCCCGATAACGGGGAGAGGCGGCTTCGGCCGCCTCTTCTTTTTTGCGCGCATCACGGGACCCGATCGCCCCCGGAACGAGGGCGCTGAACCCTCTCTTGCCTGCCCTCCATCCTCTGAGTATGGTGACCGGACGTACCCATGTGAATACGCCGGAAGTCGGCCGTAGCTCGCCATGTCGACAGATGCCGCTGCCAATCCCGATCTTGCCCGCCAGCAGTTCCTGACCGCCAATCGCCTGCATCAACAGGGAAGGCTGGCCGAGGCCGAGACTGCCTATCGGGCATTCCTTGCCGCCAGCCCCGGCCACGCCGAGGGACTTCGTCTGCTCGGCGTGCTGCGCTATCAGGCCGGGGATCTGGAGGACGCGATCCGCCACCTCCGGCGCGCCGTCGAGGCAGGTTCAGCCGACGGCCGGGCCCTCGAGGCGCTGGGATGCGTGCTCGGCGAGGCAGGACGGCAAGACGAGGCCATCCACTGTCTGCAGCAGGTGGTGGCCGACCATCCGGGACAACGCTCCGCGTTCTTCAATCTGGGCATGATGCTGATGAAGGACCCGGATCGGATCGGCGCCGCCGTCCGGGCATTCGAACAGACCGTCCGTCTCGATCCGGCCAACCATCGCGCCCGGGGCGCTCTGGCAAGGGCCCTTCTCTGTCAGCGGCGGCCGGATGAGGCACTGGATCAGATCGACGAGGTCCTGAAGCGCGATCCGGGCAACGTGCACGCACTGGCCCACAAGACCGCCGCTCTTTCGCTTCTGGGCGACGAGGCCGGCGTCGCCGCCCTCGTGGACCTGGAAAACATGCTCCACATCGACCGATTCCAGGCTGCCGGTGGCTTTGCCGACGCGACGGAACTCAACGAGCGACTGGCGGCGCATATCCTCAACCATCCCACGCTCGGGTCGGAACGCACGACCACGAACGGCATGGACACCCAGGAGATTCTGCGGTCGGATATGCCCGAGATCCGCACCCTGAAAGCGTTTATCGAGTCAGCGCTGGAGCGGATGTGGGAGAAGCTCGACCTGGACCCCGGACATGCTTTCCCGTCCGGACGGCCGCGACAGTGGTACCTGAGCGGCTGGGGCGTGCGCATGTGGCGGGGCGGATATCAGATCCCTCACTACCACAAGGACGCCTGGATCAGCGGCGTCTATTACGTCCGGCTGCCGGAGGCGATCCGTGCCGACGACGACACGCAGCAGGGCTGGATCGAATTTGGCCGCGGACCTGACGATATATATCACGACGCCACTCCGGTGACCCGCCGGATCCAGCCCCGGGAAGGCATGTTGATCGCCTTCCCCTCCTATTTCTGGCACCGCACGCTGCCCTTCGATGACGAATCGGAGCGCCTGTGCATCTCCTTCAACGTAGTCCCCGCTGACGGCTGAGCCCGTCGACCAACACAGGAACGGCATCATGAGCAAGTTACCCAAGATTGACGAGGAGACCCGGACCGTCATCGAATCCCAGGTGTTCCGGCAGCTGATCGCTCATCTGCAGAAATATCCGGAGGTCCAGAATATCGATCTGATGAATCTGGCGTATTTCTGTCGCAACTGCATCTCCAAATGGTACCGCAGCGCGGCCGAGAGCCAGGGTATCGAGCTCGACCAGGAGCAGGCCCGTGAAATCGTCTATGGCATGCCCTACGGCGAATACAAGGAGCGTTACCAGGAGCCCGCCACCGCGGAGCAACTGGAGGCGTTCAAGGCCTCGGAGGGCAAGGCCAGCGTCTGATGCCTAGCGTCTGATGCCCTCCGACCGCATGCAGCAAACCTGCCCCGGCACCTGGGCCGAAGCATGAACTGACGGCAGCGCGCCATCCACTCGCGGATCTCGTCGGCGTCAACCGCCGGACGGACCGGCGACTACCGGCTGGCGGCCGTCCGCTTCTTCGGGACCGTTTTTTTTGCCGGCGTCCGCCTGGCGGCAGTCTTCTTCGCGGCGGCGCTGCGCCGCGTGCCGACCTTTTTCGCTACAGGCTTCTTGCTGGCCGCAGTCTTTTTGCGCGCGGGCTTCTTGCCCGGCGCGGTCTTCTCGGCGGTGGTCTTCCTGGCAGCGGCTTTCTTCCTCGCTTCCAGTTTCTTC
>CBDTYJ010000170.1:0-5937 GCA_965364575.1 uncultured Gammaproteobacteria bacterium | reverse complement strand
AGCGGGTCAGGGAATGCCCACGGAGACCAGGGTGTCAGTTAATCGGGGGAACCCAGATCGGTGCCAGCGGCACCTTTACCGGGCTTGACCCGGCCTGCTCGCGCCCCGCAATCCCATCATCATGGCATCGAACAGATCCAGCGGAATGCTGAAGCGGATCCGGCGAATCAGGGCTTTGCGAAGTCTGAGTTTGGTCGCTGTATGCGCCCCCGGATCCAGTTTGCAGAACGCTTCGGCGTGGGCTTGTGCGCGGGCCATCAACCCGGCAGGATCGACCAGTTCGTCGAAGAAGCCCGCCTCCCGGGCAGATTCGACATCGAAGTACTCGGACAGGATCGCCGAGCGCTGGAACGCCGCCGGATTCAGGCGGTGCCGCAACATGGACGCGGCGACACGCGGCATCGTCAGGCCGATGGCGACCTCGTTCGCCGACACCTTGAAGTCCCCGCGCGCGCCGACGACATAGTCGGCTGACAACATCAGGAACACGCCCATCGCCAGCACGTGACCATTGCAGGCCGCGACGACGGGGTGCGGATAGGCGAGCACGCGAGCGGTGAGGGCGTAACCCAGTTTCAACATGCGCAGCGCTTCCGTGCCGCCGCGTTTCATCACGTTGAGGTCGAAGCCGGCCGAGAACACCTCTTCCCGCCCGGTGATGATCACCGCCGCACCATCGGACTCGGCCTGGTCCAGCGCCCGGTAGATCTCGCCCAGGACCGTCGGTGACAGGGCGTTACGCTTGCCGTCGTCGATGCGGATCGTCGCGATGCGGCCTTCAAGGCGGTATTGAACGGGACCGGTTGCCATCATCTGCGGGGTTCAGCCGGGCGGTCTAGGCGTAGATCCGCTTCATCAGCGGACCGATCTTTCTGCCACCGACCATCGCGATGACCGTCAGCAGGCCGGACATCATCGCACCGGTGACGCCGCAGGTCAGGATGTCCTGCCCGGTCAGCCACAGCCCGGGGACCCGTGTCCTGGGGGTCAGCCAGTCCTGTTGCAGTCTCTCCGGTGTGTGATCGAGCCCGTAGAGTTCGCCATGTCGGTACGCGGAGAACCACTCCGTGGACAGCGGCGTCGACAGCTCGTGATAGTCGATCTTGCCCTGGAGCTGCGGCAGCTTGTCGTAGAGTCGCTGCAACAGCCGCTCGCTCAGCCTGGCTTTCAACGCTTCGTAGTCCTCGCCCCGCTTGCCCCAGGTGCTTCCCTGCCATCGCTCGAAAAATTCGTACGGCGCGGGCGCGACGATTTCGATCGTGGCCGTGCCGGGGTGGCGGTCCAGGTACTCCGGGTCCTTGGCGGACGGGAACGAGATGTAGACGACCGGGAAAGCGGATGCGGGGTCCGAGCGGAAGTCCGCGACCGCCTGGTCGTAATCGTTGTGGGGGTAGATCCAGAAATTGGTCTTCGGCAAACCGAGCTCTTGTGCCGTTCCCTTCAACCCGATGTAGAGACACAGGTGCCCGATGCTCGGGCGCACCTTGTCCATCGACAGCTGGTAGCCTTTCGACCTGACCAGCTCGGCGGGCAGCAGATGCCCGAAGGTGTTATCGACACCGGCGGAAGAGATCACCACCGGGCACTCGATTTCGTGACCGTCTGACATCCGGACGCCGCGGACCTCGCTATCGTCGGCGAGGATCTGCTCGACATTCGCGTAGGTGAAGACCTCGCCGCCGGCGGCCTGGATCTTGGGGATGATGTACTCGGCGATCTTCCAGCTGCCGCCGACCGGATAGAAGCCACCGTACAGATAGTGCCGGGCGATCATCGCGTGCACCATGAATACCGACTGTTTTGGCGGCAATCCCATATCACCCCACTGGCCGCAGATAACGGCGATCAGGTCCTGGTCGTCCGTCAGCTCGCTGAGCACATCGTAGGTATTGCGGTACATGAAACCCGGCGTCTTCCACCTGAGGAATGGCCTGGCGAGCATCCTCTGCCAGGGCTTCATCACCCTGGCCATGCCGAACGCGGACAAGGCGCGGCCGACCTGTGACAGGAGCGCCATGTAGCGGTCGATCGCCCCTTCCTCGGCTGGGAACTGCCGGACGAGGTTGTCGCGGAATCCGGTCTTCCCCGCCATGGCGTTGAAGACCCTGTCGCCGACGTAGAAACGGTCGTATTCGTCGTCCATCGGCGCCCATCGCAGCTGACCGTCCGTCAGGTAGTCGAACATCTTCCTGGTACGGGTCTCCGCGCCCACGTCTCCGATGTAGTGCACGCCGACGTCCCATTCGTAACCCTGACGCTCATAGGAATGGGTATAGCCACCGGCGGTATAGTGCTGTTCGAGGACGCAGACCTTCCAGCCAAGGTCACTCAACAGGGCCGCAGTGGTCAGACCACCCATGCCCGAACCGATGACAAGGGCATCGTATTCAGGGGCGAGCCTGTTCGGCCGGTAGCGCCTGCCGATCCTCAAGGTGCTGGGTGTCATTCCGCTCATTCGCGCATGCTACTGCATCCGACCTGAGGGTCGAGCTGCTCCCACAGCGGCGCGGTGGTCGACCCGCGCCCGGGTCCGGTTTCTACCATCCGCTGGCCCCGTCGGCGATCGATCGCGGCGATAATGGGTCGGATGGCCCCCGGGTGGTGGACGACATGCCCGCCGAAGCCTTCTCGCGCCCGGTGACTCACCGTTCCGGGGCGCCGACCATGCGCGCGGCGCAGACGACCGCCTCGAAGAGGCTGCCGGCGTCGGCGCGGCCGCTGCCGGCCAGGTCCAGGGCGGTGCCGTGGTCGACAGAAGTGCGGATCAGCGGCAGGCCGAGAGTGATGTTGACCGCCTTGCCGAAGCCGGCGTATTTCAGCACCGGCAATCCCTGATCGTGGTACATGGCCAGCACCGCGTCCGCGCCATCCAGATGACGCGGCGTGAACAGCGTGTCGGCAGGCAGCGGTCCGGCCAGATCCATGCCGCGTCCGCGCAGATCCTCCAGCGCGGGCGCGATGATCTCGATCTCCTCGCGGCCGAGATGTCCGGCCTCGCCGGCGTGGGGATTCAGGCCGCAGACCAGGATGCGCGGTCGGGCGATGCCGAAGCGCTGCCTCAGGTCCCGGTGCAGGATCTCGATCACCCGTTCGAGACGCGGACGGGTGATGGCGTCGGCCACGGCGCGCAGGGGCAGATGAGTGGTGGCGAGGGCGATCCGCAGATCGCCCGCCGCCAGCATCATCACGGGCAGTTCCGATCCGGTCCGGGCCGCCAGGTATTCCGTATGGCCCGAGAAGGGGATGCCCGCATCGTTGATGACGCTCTTCTGCAGGGGGCCGGTGACCATGGCTTCGCAGCTGCCGGACTGGCAGGCGCTGACGGCGGCATCCAGGGTGGCGAGCAGGGCGGCGGCGTTGGCCGGATCCGGTTCGCCGCAGACGGCCGGCACGGCCAGCGGGACGTGATGGACCAGCAGCGTGCCGGGCCGGTGCGGTGGCAGTTCGCCCCGGGCCTGTTCCAGATGCACGGTCAGACCCAGACGCCGGGCGCGGTCGTCCAGCATGTCCCGGTCGGCGAAGGCGAGCAGCCTGGCCGGGAGTTCACGGCCGGCCAGGGCGAGACAGATATCGGGGCCGATGCCGGCCGGCTCCCCGGGGGTCAGGGCGATGACGGGCATGGAGCGATTCATGGTGGTCTCAGGCCGGCACCGGCCGCTGCGGGGCAGCCGGGCGGGTCGTCAGCCCCGGACCTCGACGTAGGCTTCGTCGCGCAGCTCCCGCAGCCAGATATCCGTCTCCTGTTCCTGCTTGCTGGCCCGGATGGCCTGGATCGCGCGCTCGCGCTTGACCTCCTCGGTCGTGTCCCGTTCCTCCCGGGCTTCCAGCAGCACCAGGTGCCAGCCGAACTCCGTCCGGAACGGCTGACTCATCTGACCCGGGTCCAGCCGCCCGATCTGGTCTTCGAATGCCGGCGTAAAGGTGCCGGGGCTGGTCCAGCCGAGATCGCCGCCCAGTGGCGCGGAGCCCGGGTCTTCGGACTCGATCCGGGCCACATCCGCGAAGTCCTCGCCTTCTTCGATCCGCCGGCGCAGCTGCAGCAGCTTCTGTTCGACCGCCGTGTCGTCCAGCACCTCATTGGGCCGCAGCAGGATGTGTCGGGTCTTGGTCTGGAGCACGATGATCTTCTCGGCACCGCGGACGTCGTTGAGCCTGAGCAGGTGGAATCCGCTGGGGCTGCGGATGGGGTCGGTGAACTCGCCCGGCTGGAGGTCGCTGATGGCGTCGAAGAATACCGGCGGCAACTGGGCGCCCTTGCGCCAGCCGAGATTCCCGCCGTCCAGGGCGTTCTGGCCCTCGGAAAAGCGCACCGCCAGCTCCGCGAAGTCCTCGCCGGCCACCAGCCGCTGATACATCTGCTCGATGCGTTCTTCGGCCGCGGCCACCTGATCCGGCGTGGCCTCCGGCCCCGCGGTGATCAGGATATGGGACAGCTCATAGTCGATCTGATCGCCGGCGCTGCTTTCCTGTTTTTCGAGGAAGCGCTTGATCTCGCGCTCCGAGACGGAGATCTGAGCCACCACGTCGCGCTGGCGCAGCGCGTCGAGGATCATCTCGTTGCGCATGTCCTCGCGATACTGGCGGTAGTCGATGCCCTGGGCGGCCATGGCCCGGGGCAGATCGGACAGCGAGATGCCGTTGCGCTGGGCCACCCGCTGAAGGGTGCTGTTGAGCATGGCGTCGGGGACCCTGACGCCCAGTCGGCGAGCACGCTGCAGCTGCACCTCCTGGACGATCAGCTGTTCCAGCACCTGGGCCTCCAGTACCTCCCGGGGCGGCAGGGCGGTGTTCTGATCCCGCAGTTGACCCGCCACCAGGTCCACCTTGGCGTCCATCTGGGATTGCAGGATGACGCCCTCGTTGACCACGGCGACGATCCGGTCCAGCAGCACGCCGGAATTGCTCAGGGTCTCCTGGGCGCGGATACCGGCGCCGGACAGCAGTCCGGTGGCAAGAAAGCAAAGGAACAGGGTACGCATGGTCCGGGAAAGGCGCGTATTACTCGTAGACGGAGTATCCAAGAATATCACTTTCGAAGCGCTCGCGGGCACCGCTGCCGACGCCCGCCAGACCCTTGAACTCGATCTGGAACAGCACCGCGGTATCGCGGGAGCCGTCGCGGTTGCTGATGTTCCGCTGGCTGGCGAGGCGGGCGGCCCAGCAGCAACTCTCGTACTGCACGCCCACCAGGCGTTCGATCGATGCGTCTTCCCGCAGCGAGTATTCCAGCTGCCCGACGACGCTCCATTTCCGGCTCAGTGGCCAGCCCAGGGAGATCTCCGCCTGCTCCAGGATATCCGGACGGTAGCGGTAGGAGAGGTTGGCCACCTTGTTGCGCGCCGGCCGGTATTGCAGCCGCACTTCGGCCAGGGACGTGCTGTTGTCGCCGACGTCCCATTGATAGCCGAGATCCGCGTTCCAGTTCTTGAAGATATCGAGACCCAGTTCCAGCACCATGTCCGATTCATTGTCGCTGTCAGCCGTCTCGTCAGGCAGGGCGATCTCCCGGTCGCTGAGATAGAAGATCTGCCCGAGGGTGGCGGTGAGGAACTCGCGGCCGGTGTTCTGGCGCAGAAAACGCGTCGTGACGCCCACGCTGACCTGATCGGTGTCTCCCAGCCGGTCGCCACCGACGAAGCGATTCGGCCGGAACAATTGCACCGAGTTGAAGTCGGGCAGGCCGGTATCGAACACCGGGATGTCGTCCTGGTTGCGGTCCGGGATGTAGGCGTACAGGACGCGCGGTTCGACCGTCTGCACGAAGCGGCCGTCTCCCGCCGGGCGCTCGAACAGCAGGCCGGCGTCCAGGCTCAGGATGGGCGCGTCGAAGGACGGGCTGTCGTCGACACCCTGAGCTGTGTTGTCCAGCTTGTACTGGGCCCCGCGCCAGGCGACTTTCGGCACCAGGAAGTAGCCGGGGCCTTCGATCGGCAGCCG
>CBDTYJ010000169.1:0-5999 GCA_965364575.1 uncultured Gammaproteobacteria bacterium | reverse complement strand
GGTGTTCGAGCGGGAAGCCCTGTTCCGGGAGATACCTGTGCGGGTCTTCTCCGCCCGGCCCCGGGTCCGCCCATCCTCTCCGCCGGAAGCAGCGCGGCCTGGGCATCGCCCGTGGACGGATCAAAACCGATGATACGGGCTTCGGTCTCGTTCCTGCTGCTGGGTCTCGTGGCTTATCTCCTGTTCTGGCCGGTGCCGATCGATCCGGTCATCTGGGAGCCGGGACCCGATCGCCGGGATCCGGTCTTCGACCCTCGCCCCGGGCTCGAACGATCGGCACTGCTGCTCGAGGGGGCCGGTCCGGGCCCGGAGGACGTGACGCTCGGACCGGACGGGGCCTTTTACGCCGGCATGCTAGACGGGCGTGTCGTGCGCTTCGACGAGAGCGGCTGGTCGGTCTACGCGGAGACCGGCGGAAGACCCCTGGGTCTGCAGTTCGATAGCCAGGGGCGGCTGATCGTCGCTGACGCGTTCGCCGGACTGTTGTCCATCGACACGGCGGGCGCGGTCACCGTGCTGGTCGATGAGGTCGATGGCGTGCCGATGCGGTTCCCTGACGATCTCGACATCGCCGACGATGGCACCATCTGGTTCACCGACGCGTCCCGTCGTTTCGATCTCCATCACTGGCAGCTGGATTTCTGGGAGGGCCGGGGCACCGGCCGGCTGCTCAGCTACCAGCCGGACACCCGGGTGATCACCGTCCATCTGGACGGCCTGATGTTCGCCAACGGCGTGGCCCTGGGCCCGGAGGACAGCTTCGTGCTGGTCAACGAGACGCTCGCGGCCCGGATCACGCGGCTGTGGCTCAAGGGGCCGGATCGCGGCAAGCGGGATGTGTTTTTGGAAGGTCTGCCCGGATATCCGGACAACCTGTCCTTCGACGGCGAGATGTTCTGGATCGCGCTGCCTTCGCCACGCCAACCGGCGATCGAGCGGCTGGCCGACCGGCCCTGGTTACGGACACTGCTGCAGCGGTTGCCGGCGCGCTGGCGGCAGATCGAACTGCCGCCCCTAGGATGGGTGATCGCTGTCGATGCGGCCGGGAGGGTGCGTGAGAGCCTGCAGGATACGTCGGGCCGCTGCTACTCCATCACCAGCGTCAATCGATTCGACGATGAATTGCTGCTGGGGAGCCTGGTCATGCCCCATGTCTGTCGCTTCACCCTGGCTGAACCCGGGACTTCGGCCAAGAGCCGCCTGGCCGCCCGCTGAGCTGGGGATTCTCTGAGCACCCGTTTCGCGCAGTGCTGCGCTGCGGCGGGAGGATTTCTCAGAACTGTCTATAGTTCCGTGACTGCCGTCGCGGGTGGGGCAATCCCGCTTCCATCATCGACGGAAAAGGGGGAGAGCAAACAATGCACCATAAGAAGCTGATGTTGACCTTTTTGGCCGTGGCGGGGTTGATCCTGTCACCGCTCGCCGGTTTCAGCGCCGACGAGCCCAATCTGGCGAGGATGTGGGTAGTCACGCCGAAACCGGGGATGGACACGGAGCTGGAACAGGCCATGAAGAAGCACAACGCATGGCGGATCGAAAACAAGGATCCCTGGAGCTGGAACACGTATCACACCGTGACCGGCGACGGGCTGGACGCCTGGTATATCCGCAGCCCCGGACACAGCTACGCAGACATGGACGCTTACGGCGACAGTGACTTTTCGAAGAAGGCTTACGAGCACTGGATGGAGAATGTGGACAAGTACGTAGAGACCTACAGAGGCCATCTCGCCGAGTTCGCGCCCGAGATCAGCCACTGGCCCGAGGACGCGGGTCCCTATGACTGGTTCTGGGTCTACACCTACCATCTCAAACCCGGTGGCGGCCGGCCTTATTTCGCCGCGGTGAAGGCCGTCACAGATGCCCTGCGGGAGGCGGGATGGGAAGAGGTGTGGTCGTTTATCTGGCAGCTCGATGGTGACGTGCCGGCCATGAGCCTGGTGATCCCGGAGAAGAACTGGGCCGGCTTCGCCGGGCCCGAAACGGGCGCCTATGAGACCATCTCCCAAGCCATGGGCAAGGACAAGGCCGATGCCATGTGGGCGGAGATGTTCAAGCATGTGAAATCGGCCACCAGCACCATCTATCACCGGCATGCCGACATGTCCTTCGAGGGGGCGAGTCAGTAGGGCAAGAGCTCTTGCCGCCGAAGCCGGCACCAAGGGGAGCGCGTCCGTCACGGGCGCGCTCTTTTTTTTGGCCGATCACAGCTTCGCGCGGGGACGTAGCCGGACAAATCGCCATGATATGCTGCGGTGGTCCAGCCGACGGTATTGCCGGATGCAGGGGGGTGTGACCATGGGGGAAGCGGTCGATCTTGGCCTCTTGTTCGAGGGGCATCTGCAGCGGCTGCAGCGGGATTATGCGGCAGCGATGGAAGCTTCCGGCCGAGAATGCGTCATCCTTTCCTCCGGGACGCCCCGGTACCGGTTCGAAGACGATCAGACCATCCCGTTCCGGATCAATCCCCGTTATCGCCAATGGATCCCCGAGGGCGACCATACCGATTCCTTTATCGTCATTCGGCCCGGTCAGCGGCCGCGACTGATCTGCCACCAGCCGCGCGATTACTGGCATGTGGTCCCTGCGGCACCCGCCGGCTTCTGGGCCGGCCATTTCGACATCGAGAGCGCCGACTCGGTGGAGGCTGCCGTCAGCGCGCTCGGGGATTTGGGTAAGCGGACGGCCTGGTTGGGTGACTTCGCCGGAATGCCGCCGGGAGCCGCCGCCGATCAGGTCAACCCGCCGGCGCTGACCCACTGGCTTGACTATCACAGGGTCTACAAGACCGAGTATGAAGTCGCATGCATCGAACAGGCGAGTCGCATCGCAGCCCTCGGGCACATCGCGGCGCGAGAGTCACGGAAGGCGGGCGCCTCGGAGTTCGAAATCCATCTGGCATACCAGAAGGCAGTCGGGCAGAACGAGCAAATGCTGCCATACGGCAACATCATCGCTCTCAACGAGCACGGCGCGACGCTGCATTACGAACTGTTCGATCATAGGGCGCCCGCGACGGCCCACTCGTTCCTGATCGATGCCGGCGCGAGTTATCTGGGCTACGCCGCGGACATCACCCGGACCTGGCCCGCGGCCGAAGGTCTGTTCGCCGATCTGGTGTCGGCACTGGACCATGCGCAGCGGGAGCTGATCGCGGGCATCCGGCCCGGGCAGGCATTTCTCGATCTCCACCTGCAGGCCCATGACGATATCGCCGACATCCTGTCGCAGCTTGGCCTGGTGGGCATGAGCCCCGAGTCCATGGTCGAAAGCGGGGTGACCGCCGCCTTCTTTCCCCACGGTCTGGGTCACCATCTTGGTCTGCAGGTTCACGACCGTGGCGGCAAGCTGGCGGATACGGCAGGAACCGTGATACCCCAGCCCCCCGGCCATCCCTATCTGCGCAATCTCCGCCCGGTCGAGCCCGGCAACGTATTCACCATCGAGCCCGGTATCTATGTGATCGAACAGCTCTTGGCCCCGATGCGCGAAAGCCCGGTCGGTCGCCACATCGACTGGGAACGGGTGGCGGAGATTGCCCCCTGTGGCGGCGTCCGGATAGAGGACAACATCCTGGTCACCACCGGCGGCGTTCGCAATCTGACCCGGGAGGCTTTTGACGAACTGGACTCGGCCTGAGATCGTGACGTCGCGGGCGCAAAGGCGCAGGCGAAGCGGCCAGGGACGGCAAGGCAGGGGCCCCGGTCACCTTTCCTGAAACAGGGAGAGCCGAGAATGTCAGCTAATTATCTCGAGCAGCTTGCGGCGGAGTGGTACGAATACAGCGGATTTTTCGTACGTCGCAACGTACCGGTCGGCGCCAGACCCGGGGGCGGTTTCGACAGCGAGCTGACCATCCTCGCCGTGCATCTGGATCAGCGACAAGTGGTCCAGGTCGAACCGTCCATGGATGCGCACAGCTGGGAAAAGCGCGAAGCCCGTTTTCGGGCAAGGTTCGATGCGGGACGCCGGTTCATCCCGGATCTGCTCGGCGACTTCGAGCCGGATGCTCCGATCCGCCAGATCGCGCTGATCGGTCTCGGCAGCCGTCTGAACCATCCGACGATCGGCGGCGGTGAGGTGCTGACGTTGCCGGATTTCCTGGCGGAGATCATCGCTTCGGTGGGCAAGGTCGCCGATGCCAGCGGCGCGGTCCCCCAGCAATATCCCATCCTGCGGACTCTGCAGTTCGTGGCGGAGAACCGGCGCGCCGTGATGGCGGCACTGCTGGACCAGGATCCGCGGCAGATGGGTTTCTGAATGTGCCTGCCCCGGCTTTGCAGGCGCCGGGTCGAGACAGCTTTCGCCCGTCGGCCCGGGTCGGCGGTGGGCGTCAGGCGGTCGAGCGATCCTGCTCTGCAGGCGCCTCTGCAGGTGTGTCCTCGGTGAGATAGCGGCGCATCATCATCGCCTGCTGCAGCTTGCCTTTGCGGACATAGGACTGATAGAGGATGTCGCGCATGAATTCCATCAGCACGCCGGCCTGGGAAGCATTCAGCATCGGCAGGGTGTCCAGCTGGTCATCGCTGTCGAATAGCACCTCGCGGATGACGTCGAAGGTCTCCTCGTCGACCTCCGCCATATCGCGGATGTCATTGCACTGCTCGAAGATGCGCATCTTGCCGCTTTCGCCGAGGTCCTGGAATACATGCCGGACCGTGCGCCGGCACATGCTGGCGAAGGCATTCATACAGTTCGACGAATAGCAGCTCAGTGCCTCGCGGAACAGGGTCTCGCTATCCTCGGGCAGATAGGTGAAATCGAAGCGCTCCCGCGGCCGTTCGATCTCCTGATAGTTGGTCGACAATTCGACCCGATCCTCCAGATAGGCTTTGACCGGATATTTGAGAAACACCGGATCGCCGCAGGCATCGCAGCGGAAGACCACGCCGACTTCGCTCGGCTTGAACCGCTCCAGTTCGGCGAAGTGAGGCCAGGAGACCGGCGAGATATGTGACAACACCGAGCAGGACGGGCAGGAGACCGCAAAGTGCTGGCCATGGGCGTGGTGAAACTTGTCGTCCTTATCAACAAAGATGGACATATTGTTATTATCCCTGAAGTTTTCCGCTCACGGGGAAAACTCCCGAGACCATCGCTCACGGGAATCCCCCCAACTCCGCAGTGTATCCAAAGGTCTGTCCCGAGGCGAATGATCAGCTTATGTAAAGCGGGTATCGCCGTTCCCGGAAGCGGCCGCGACAGCCGCGAGCCCACCCCTCGGGTCGACCAGCGACCAATCATACGATGAGGCCGCGCCCACGTGGCCCGATTCAGCCGCCGGGGCGTCCCAGCCGCTCCCGCACCCGATCCCCCAGGCTGTCCAGGTCGATATCCCGGTCCGTGTGTACGATCAGGCTGTCCGCTTCAGGCGCGAGGTCCCCGTAGCGGCGCCTCTGGGCGGCGAGCACCCCGGGTCCGGCGTCGGAGGGGTCGTGGCCCTCGCGGGCCCTCGTCACCACGCGCTGGTAGAGGACTTCCGGATCTGCCTCGCAGCGCAGGAACAGTTGCGGCACGTCCAGTTCGGTCGCCAGTTCGATAAAGGGCGTGCGACGCCCGGGGTCGAGGAAGCTGGCATCGACGATGACCGTAAAGCCGCTGCGCAATATTCTCCGGGCCAGATCCCGCAGGCGCCCGTAGGTCTGGTCGCTGGCGACGCGGCTGTAGATGCCCTGGTCCAGCGGCGCGTCTCTGCCGCCCTCACCCAGCAGCCGTTTCCGCTCCAGGTCCGAGCGCAGCACCACCGCCGGCAGGGAGCAGCCGAGGGCCGCGGCCAGCCAGCTCTTTCCGGAACCCGACAAGCCCCAGGTCATGATCAGGGCAGGGGAGCCTTTGTGTGAGTTCGACTTCGCCAGCTGCAGATGGCGCTGGATGCGTCGGCGCAGATATCTCTCCTCCTCGTCCTCCAGCGCGCCCTGTCCCAGACGTATGGCGTCGACCTTGGCCCGCACCATGTGGCGATAGACCAGGTACCAGGGCAGCAGATCCAGGCCTCCGTA
>CBDTYJ010000168.1:0-6004 GCA_965364575.1 uncultured Gammaproteobacteria bacterium | reverse complement strand
GGCATCTACGAAAAACTCGTCAACGAGGAAGATGCCAGGGTCTGTACCGACATCTCGGAAGATGCCTGCCGGGAGACGCCGGGCAATTTCTCCCTGCTGCTCCTTTCGTATTTTCTGACCAAGCTCGGCGACGCCATGGCAAGCCCCAAGACCGTCCTCGCCTGGGTGACCACGGCGGTCGGGGCCCCGGCTGCCGTGCTGGGTTTCCTGGTGCCGATCCGGGAATCCGGTTCACTGATACCCCAGCTCTTTATCGCCCGCTATATACGTCAGCTACCGGTCAGAAAATGGGTATGGGTGGCAGGCAGCCTGGTCCAGGCCGGATCCATCGCCGGGCTCGGGATCGTCGCCGCCACTCTGCGCGGCGAGCAGGCCGGCTTCGCCATCATCGCGCTGATCATCCTGTTCAGCCTGGCGCGGGGATTCTGTTCGGTCGCCGCCAAGGATGTGCTCGGCAAGACCGTACCCAAGACGCGGCGGGGACAGCTCACCGGCTGGGCGGCCAGCGCGGCGGGCTTCGTGACCCTGGGCGTGGGCGTAATCCTGATGCTGCCGTTCGCCCAAAACGGCGGCGGCGAGATGTTTGCCGTACTGCTCGTGGCCGCTTCCCTCACCTGGGTCCTGGCGACGGCGACGTATGCGCGGCTGAAGGAATTCCCGGGAGAAACGGGTGGCGGCGGTAACGCCATATCCGAGGCACTGAGCCGGCTCGACCTGTTGCGAACCGACAAGGCATTCCGTCGATTCGTCATCGCCCGGGCGCTGTTGATGTGCTCGGCCCTCAGCGCGCCCTTCTACGTGGCTCTGGGCCAGCAAAAACTGTCTTCGCCATCCTATCTGCTGGGCCTGTACGTGGCCGCGGGCGGGCTCGCCAGCCTGGTCAGTGCGCCGTTCTGGGGTCGCTTCGCCGACCGGTCCAGCAAATGGGTCATGGTGGCCGCGGCCGTCATCACTGCATCCACCGGCCTGATGATCTTCCTCCTCGATCAAATGATGCCCGCCGTCGTCTCTCTGGTCTGGTTTATGCCGCTTGCATATTTCGTGCTCAGTCTCGCTCACAGCGGCGTGCGTGTCGGGCGCAAGACCTACGTGGTGGACCTGGCTTCCGGTAACCGGCGCACCGATTACGTGGCGGTTTCCAATACCGTCATCGGCGTCCTGCTCTTGGCCGCGGGAGCCATCGGCGCGCTCGCCACGGTGATCCCGACCAGCGGTGTGATCGGAGTCCTGTCGCTGATGGGGCTGGCCGGGGCGGCCATGAGCGCACGGTTGCCGGAAGTCCAGGCCACCTGATACCGGCCACCAAGCCGGGCACGGGGAGCGAGAATCGGTCATGAGCCAACGCGATCAGATGCCGGGCGAGGAATCGATCCTGCCAGAAATCCGAAAGAAACTATTGACTAAGTTTTGTCTATGTGTATATTTGTCAGCACTTAAACACAGGAGACGCATCATGTCGGATAAAGGAACGCATACCTGGCCGGAACTGGCCGCCGATCTCTACGACAAGCTGACTCGGCGGAACGCCGAGCTGGCTTATGAATTCGACAACGTGGAGGTCCTCGTCCCGAGCGCCGTTTCGGATCAGGCCAATCATGCGCCGTGGCGGATTCACGGCACCCTCAAGATCCGGTCCCGGGATCTTGGAGCAGCCTGAGCGCCAACCCCGGGTCGATGTCGTCGGGGCGATGGCACTTCGCTCGCCCCGCGGCATCGACCTGCGGATCGCTGCCTCTGGTCCCCACGTCACAGCAGTGGCGGGCTCCATCAGGGATCTGCTGCGGACGTGGCGGGACTTCCCGAGCCGGGACGACCGGGCATCACTGATCACCCGCCTCCAATCCCTGTCCGCCACTTCAGGCGTCTCATTCCACCTGCAGGTGGGATCACGCCCTGTCGCAAGCCTTGAATCCTCGAGTTCAGGGAGCTGGCTTTCCCGCGTGCTCGGTCTCGGGCCGGTCGAATTCAGCGTCCGAGAACTGATATCCGCAGTCCTCGATTCATCATCACGGCGCAGACGCGCCTGACGGACACGTCCGGGCTGCAGCCTGATCCGATCGTCATCCCTGACCCTTCCAACCGGAGATTTGGTCATGAGAATTATGCTTGTTTCAGTGTTTGCAATGCTGACATGGCCCGCACTGGCCTGCGAGGGCGAGCTGCTCGATAAGGACTTCCGCCGCCTCGCTTCCGACGAAACGGTCAACCTGTGCGCAGCGTATGAGAATAAGGTGGTTCTGGTCGTGAACACCGCGTCGAAATGCGGAAACACGCCACAGTACGACGGCCTCGAGAATTTATATAAACAGTATGGCGAGGACGGTCTGGTGGTTCTGGGCTTTCCCTCCAACGACTTCCTCGGACAGGAGCCCGGGACGGAAGAACAGATCCAGGAATTCTGCCGTTTGACCTACAAGGTGAGATTCCCGATGTTCGAGAAAACGACAGTGAAAGGAACTGCAGCCCATCCGTTATTTGTCGAGTTGGCGGCGACCTCCGGCACAGAGCCCCGCTGGAACTTCCACAAGTATCTGATCGGACGCGATGGACGGCTTATCTCCGACTTCAGTCCGCAGACTCAGCCCTACGACAAAGACCTGGTATCGGCTATCGAAGCCGCACTATCGGAAGGATAGATGCTGATCCAGTCCCTGATTCACAATACTGGGAAAACCGCCCCATGCGTTGTCAGCGCCAGGCCAGTAGAATTCGGATTCGTGTTCTCGACAGCCGGCCTGTACACAAGGGAGGGAGTCCAAACCAATGAGTATCGAAAAAATACTGTATCGCGCTAAGGCCGTTTCCACCGGTGGTCGCGATGGCCGATCCAGGTCTTCGGATGGCGTTCTGGATCTGAAGTTGTCGACACCTGAAGAACTGGGCGGAGCGGGCGGCAGTGGAACAAACCCGGAACAACTCTTCGCTTCCGGCTACTCCGCGTGCTTCCTTGGCGCCCTCAAGTTCGTAGCCGGCCAGCTCAAGATCAAACTCCCGGATGACCTCACCGTCGCCGGGGAGGTCGGTATCGGTCAGATCCCGGCCGGTTTCGGTATCGAGGTCGATCTGGCAATACACGGGCCCGGGATGGACGAAGATCAGTTGCGCCAACTGGTCGAGAAAGCTCATTCGGTCTGCCCATACTCGAATGCGACGCGTGGCAACATCGACGTCCGCCTGAGCATCACCACCTGACTCTTTCCCCGACGAGCTGGCCGTCCCGGGTGCGGGTCCGTACGGCCAGGGCCGCGACTCGGCCGCGACAACGTGTCTAGTCGGTTACGCGGGAGGGCTGGATCAGGATAAAGACCATGCCCGCGACCATGAGCAGGGCGATCGCCGCCTTCAATCCTGCACTCATCTCCGTGTACAGCGTCATGTAGGCGGAGCTCGCGATGATCGACACGACTGCCAGAAGTTTTGCCCTGATGCTGATCACCCGATGGGTCTGCCACTGTTGCAACGGGGGCCCGAATACGGAGTGGCTGTAGAGCCAGTCGTGGAACCGCGGCGAACTCCTGGAGAAGGCCCATAACGCCACGAGCATCAGGGGCACGGTCGGCAGGCCCGGGACGACGGCGCCGACCGCCCCCAGTCCGAAAAAGCACCAGCCGAGAATAAAAAAGGCGGGCCGCATGGACGATTCTCGCCGAGGAGTTGCTCGGTATCGTAGCAAGTTCAGACGCCGCGGTGTCTTTTCCCCTCGGTCGGCCTCCAGGGTGCCAGGGATGCACCGGAGCCCTGCCTCGCGGGACCGGCTCGGCGGTCCCGGGCCTTCCCCCAATCACCGGATATGGGATCCGGACGCCTGAACCCATAAGCCGGCCACGGGAGTCGCGCCAGTCCCTGCCAGCGCCGCCCGGGCCGCGCAATGCTTGTTGCGAAGCAGCATCAGCACCCTACGAATGTCTATACCTCGATCGGTAAAAAAGGGACTATCTTGTGCGCTGGTGTTATCTATTTTTTGTGGCTGACGTGTGTTGATTCCCCGATGGATCCGCGGAGATGCCGGGTCCGGATCTGCGCGCGTCAGCCGTTGGATAGCCTGTGTGTATCGAATGGGGGCGTAATACGATGAGCAACATCCGCAAAGTCCTGGCGCTGGCGCTGGGTGTATTTGGACTGACCGTGGTGGCCGCGACGGCCGTCGGTCTCGACCGGCTGGCCTTTTCCGGAGGTCCGGAAGGCGGCACCTTCCAGTATTTCTCAAACGGCATCGCCATCCGCATGTCGAAGAACATCCCCGACGTGGAAGTCTCGAACATGGCCTCGGCGGGCTCACTGGAAAACCTTCGTCGGGTAAATTCCGGGGAAGCGGACTTCGGCATCGTCTACTCCGGCGACACCTATCTCGGCCGCAACGGCAAGCTCACCAACGACACGCGCAAGTATCCCAAGGTCATGGCCATGGCGTTCCTGTACGGCGCGCCGGCTCATCTGATCGTCAAGGCGGATAGCGGCATAGACGAGGTCGCGGATCTGGAAGGCAAACGTATCGCCGTGGGTGGCGCGGGTTCCGGCGCGGCCGGCGCCGCGGAGCGCTATTTCACTTCGCTGGGGCTCTGGGACAAGATGAACGTGGAGTTCCTGGGATATTCCAAGGCAGCGTCGGCCCTGGGCGACAACCTGATCGACGCCTTCTGGGTATTCGCCGGATTCCCGAATTCCTCGGTGATCCAGGCGGCGGCCAGCAACGACATCAAGATCCTCGACGTGGTGAAAGCCGGCAAGGCGGCCGGATTCTTCGACGAATATCCGTTCTACACGAATCTCACCATCCCGGCCGGCACTTACAGTGGTGTCGATTACGACGTGGCCTCGTTCCAGGATTCGGCGCTGTGGGTCGCCGGCGAGCACGTCAAGGCCG
Source organism: uncultured Gammaproteobacteria bacterium (assembly GCA_965364575.1). Taxonomy (GTDB): domain Bacteria; phylum Pseudomonadota; class Gammaproteobacteria; order Steroidobacterales; family XN24; genus CAMYOC01. The sequence continues at coordinate 1,140 of CBDTYJ010000168.1, read as the reverse complement.
ACACCGTGTCTGCGGCGCTGGCGGATATCTATTCGAAAGAAGGCCTGGCCTACATGGTCAAGGTCAAGAGCACGGCCAAGGCCATGTCGGTGGAGAAAGGACTGGACGGCATCGTCACGCCGATCCACGAAGGCGCCGAGAAATTCTGGAAGGAGAAAGGCCTGACCATCACGGAGGCCCAAAGCGCCAGATAATTTCGCAGAGAAAAGCGAGAGCTCGATGACGAGCCGGGCAGCGCGATTCAGGGGAGGGGCGCCCGCATGACGGAATCCGAAGACAAGGGTCTGGGAACCCTGGACGCCGAACAGAAGCAGAAGGTCCAGGAAATCCTCGAGAAGGATGCCGCGAGCGGGCGGACCCCTTCGGGATTCTGGCGTTGGCTGGTGGCGCTGCTGGGCTTCGGCATGGTGGTGTTCTATTTCTACACCGCCGGCCTGGCCAGCGTCGCGACCCAGTATCACCGGGGTGTATATGTACTGGTGACCTACATTCTGGTGTTCCTGCTCTATCCGTCAGGCGGGACCTGGTACCGATATCTGCTCGCCCTGTTCGTCGGGGCGCTGGTCGCGACCACGGCCAGCGCCCTGATCTTCTATCCGGATATCCCGACATTCCACGCCGCTCTGATGGAATTCGGGGATACCTGGAGCGAGTCGGGCGCTGGCGCCGCGATCGGATCCATGGGCGGCGCCCTTTGGATGATGGCGCTCGGCGCGCCCATCCTGGGCGGCGGCATGATGCTGGTGGATCGCTGGCTGGAGCATCGCTACCCGCAGAACCCGGTCCTGTCCGACATCGTCTTCGCCGTGGCCAGCGCCGCGGTGATCTGGTACTGGATCAGCGAGTTCGAGGCCCTCAACTACCGGGCCGGTGCCGAGACCGAACTGGACGCCCTGATCAGCATCGCCGGCATCCTCCTCTCGCTGGAGGTCTGCCGCCGGGTGCTGGGCTGGTCCATGACCCTGATCGGCATCATTCTGATCTGCTATGGGCTGTTCGGCCCGTACTTCCCGGACATGATCGCCCACCGGGGCTTCGGCATCGAACGTCTTGCCACCTCGTTGTACCTGACCACCAACGGCGTATTCGGCGTCATGGCCAACGTGCTGGCCACCTATGTGATCCTGTTTATCTTTTTCG
>CBDTYJ010000167.1:0-6061 GCA_965364575.1 uncultured Gammaproteobacteria bacterium | reverse complement strand
TTTCCTTCTCGGGCATGGCCCAGGGCTTGTGCACGAATCGCGGCGGCAGGCTGCGAATCTCCGGCACGAAAGTCCTCACGTAACCACCATCAGGGTCGAATTTTTCGCCCTGAAGGACCGGATTGAAGATCCGGAAATACGGCGCCGCATCGGCGCCCGAGCCCGCCGACCACTGCCAGCCCATGGTGTTGCTCGCCAGGTCCGCATCCACGAGCGTGTCCCAGAACCAGCGCGCGCCATGGCGCCAGTCGAGACGCAGGTTCTTGACCAGGAAGGAGGCGACGATCATCCGCACGCGGTTGTGCATCCATCCGGTGTGCCAGAGCTGGCGCATGCCGGCATCGACGATCGGGATACCGGTTTGCCCCCGCTGCCAGGCCTCGAGCCATCCGCCCGGATCGTCCCGCCAGGGAAAGTCTTTGAACCGCTCATCCATGGGTTCTGCCGGAGTGCGGGGGAAGTGATAGAGGACATGATGAGCGAACTCGCGCCAGCCCAGTTCGCGTAGAAACGCTTCGCCGCCCGCTTCTGCCCCGGACCGAGCCCTGCGGGCACTGGCGGCCTGCCAGGCCGTGCGCGGCGATAATTCGCCGAGATGGAGATAGGGTGACAGCCGCGAGGTGCCTTCGACTGCCGGGTAGTCGCGCCGCTCGTGATACCGGTCCATCTTCTCATCGAGGAAGCTCTCCAGATTCGCTAGCCCCGCCGTTTCCCCCGGTGTCCAGGCCTCAGCCAGACCGTCGTGCCAGTTGATCCTGGGCATCAGATCCAGGTCATCGAGATTCAGGCTTTCCGGAAAACTGGCGGTCGTCGGGACAGTCTTTGGGGCGGGCAGCGGCTCGGCCGGCCCGGGACCGTTGAGACAGGATTTCCAGAATGGCGTGAATACCCGGTACGGATCGCCTTTTTGCGTCGATTGACTCCATGGCTCGAACAACAGGCCGCCGTTGAAGCTCTCAACCTCGAGGTCCTGTTCGCGCAAGGCTTGCTTGATGGCGGTATCGCGCTCCACCGCGCGCGGCTCGTAGAGTCTGTTCCAGTAAACCGCGCCCGCCCCGGTTTCCCGCAGCAGCGCCTTGAGTTCCTCCAGCGACTCACCGCGCCGGAGGATGAGGCGGCTGCCCCGTTTGGAAAGGGCGTGACCGATCCTGTCCAGGGACTGATGCAGCCACCAGCGCTGAGCGCCTCCGGGCGGCCAGTCTCCGTCTTCGTCCGGCGACCAGATAAAGACGGGCACAACCCCTTCCGCCGCCTCGATGGCGGCCTGGAGCGCCGGGTTATCGTGCAATCTAAGGTCGCGTCTCAGCCACCAGATGGCTCTTTTCATCGGTTTACCTCAGTCGACCCGGCCTCGGCGGCCGCCGTCCAGGAATGAGCGGATATTTGCGGCGATCTCGTCCACAGCGCGCTGCCGGGCCTCCCGGGCCGCCCAGGCGATGTGTGGCGTGACGATCAGGTTGGGGATGGCGGGATCCAGCAGCGGATCCCCGCTGACCGGCGGCTCCTCCGGCAGCACATCGATGCCGGCACCGCCTATCCGGCCGGTCTTCAGTGCGTCTGCCAACGCCGCCGAGTCCACCAGGGCGCCCCGGGCCGTATTGATCAGCAGCGCGTCCGGTTTCATCCGCTCCAGCTCGGCCGCGCCGATCATGCCGCGGGTGGCTGCGGTCAGGGGGCAGTGCAGGCTGATCACATCGGCCTCGGCCAACAGCCGATGCAAGGGGATCCGGTCAGGATCGCCGGTCTCCGCGCCCGGCCGCCGGGCCACCCGCACCCGCATGCCGAAGGCTTCCGCCACCCGCGCCACGGCGCTGCCCAGCTCGCCGAGACCGACGATGCCCAGGGTCTTGCCAGCCAACTCCCGAATCGGGAAATCGAGCAGGCAGAATTGGGGGCTGGATCTCCAGGCCCCCTGCTGCAGCAAAACCTGGTAGGCGTGCAGATGGTGCGTCAGGGCGAGAATCACGGCGAACACGTGTTGCACGACCGATGCGGTGCAATAGGCTTCTATGTTGCACACTCCCACTCCGAGACGCCGGGCAGCTTCGATGTCCACATTGTTGGTGCCCGTGGCGGCCAGACAAACCAGCCGAAGGTCCGCCGCCGACTCCAGCAGCGCGGCATCGAGATTGACCTTGTTGAGGATCACGATCCCGGCGTCGCGGCAGCGCTCGGGCACGGCGGACGGCGGAGTCATGCCGTGCACCACGAGATCGATCCCGGGGATGCGCAAGGGGTCTGCGCTGACATCGTCATGGCTGACCGTGTCGAAGTCGAGGAAGACCGCTTTCATGGATATGGGGGCACGAAGGGTTGGCGGACGCGGTACGGGGTTAAACTAGGCGGCACGCCGGCTCCGTGCGGCCGCGAAGGCAGATCGGCATGGAGCTTCTGTAACGCCGGGACATGTTGATGAAGTATACGTTGAGAGAACATCTGCGGGGCGTGCTGACCCTGACCATGTTGACGGTGGGCACCCTGGCGATCTGCGTGCCCTTCTTTATCGTCGCGCTGCTCAAGGTGGTGCCTTCAAGGCGTCTGCGGATACGGGTCGGGGAGTGGCTATGCCATCTCGGCGAAGGCTGGATCGGCCTCAATCGGCGCATCCTGGCGCTGACCCAGCGCCTGGACTGGGATATCGACGGCGAAGGTGCGCTGCTCCGCCGGGACTGGTATCTGATGATCTGCAATCATCAGTCCTGGGTGGACATCCTCGTCGTGCAGTGCGCGTTCAACCGCAAGATCCCGTTCCTGAAATTTTTCATCAAGCGGGAGCTGGCGTGGATGCCTGTCCTCGGCCAGGCCTGGTGGGCGCTGGACATGCCGTTCATGCGACGCCACTCCCGTGAATATCTGGCAAAACATCCGGAGAAGCGGGGACAGGATCTGGCTGCCACCCAGAGGGCCTGCGAGAAATTCCGTGAAGTGCCGACGACCCTGGTGAATTTTGTCGAGGGCACCCGTTTCAGCGTCGCCAAACACCAATCACAATCCGGTGATTATCGTCATCTGCTCGCGCCGCGCGCCGGCGGTGTGGCCTATACCCTTGCGGCCATGCACGGCATCCTGCGCAAGCTGCTGGATGTCACCATCGCCTATCCTGATGGACAGCCGAGTTTCTGGCAGCTGTGTTGTGGCAAGGTGCATCAGATCGTCGTCCGCTATCGTTGCGAGGCCCTGGAGGGCTGGCTGTCGGCGGGAGACTACGCGGCCGACGAGGCGTTCCGTCAGCGATTGCAGAGCTGGCTGCGGGAGCGCTGGATGGCCAAGGACGAACTGCTGAGCCGACTGGAAGGGGAATATGCCTGAAACGGCGGAGCGGCCATTCTGGCGCAGCAAGTCTCTCGGTGAGATGGAACCGGGCGAATGGGAAGCGCTATGTGACGGCTGCGGCCGTTGCTGCCTGCACAAGCTCGAAGACGTGGACACCGGGCATATCGATTTCACGCGCGTCGCTTGCCGTCTGCTCGATCTGGACACCTGCCGCTGTCTCGATTACGAGCGGCGGCTGCAGCAGGTGCCGGACTGTCTGCAGCTGGACGCTGCCAATATCAGCAGCCTGAAATGGCTGCCAAAAACCTGCGCCTACCGCCGCCTCGCCGAGGGGCGGGATCTGGCCTGGTGGCATCCGCTGGTATCCGGCAACCCCGACAGCGTCCATCGCGCCGGCATCTCGGTCCGTGGCCGGGTGCTCAGCGAGGAGGATGTCGCGCCCGACGGCATCGATGAGCATGTCGTACGCTGGATCAGCCGCTGAAGGAGGCCCTCCCGTGTGTGATCGGCACCCGACCCGTCCCTGGCATGAGTACCGGGCGTATCCCGAGGAGGAGATGCGCAGGCGTGCCAGGGCTCTGCGCGAGGAGCTGTCCGGGCGGCGCTCCATCCGCGAATTTTCGGACCGCCATGTGCCCCGGGACATCATCGAGCAATGTCTTCGGACCGCCGGCAGCGCGCCCAGCGGCGCCAACATGCAGCCATGGAAATTCGTGGCGATCGCGGACCCGGCGATCAAACATCGGATCAGAGAGGCCGCAGAGGAGGAGGAACGCCACTTCTACGAGCACCGGGCCTCACAGCAATGGCTGGACGCCCTCGCACCGCTGGGCACCGACGCCGACAAGCCCTTCCTCGAGAAGGCTCCGTGGCTGATCGCTATCTTCGAGGAGCGCTGGGGCACCGGAGAGGACGGCCAACGCCGCAAGCATTATTACCCGACCGAGTCCGTCGGGCTCGCCAGCGGCTTCCTGCTGGCAGCTCTCCATCACGCTGGTCTGGCCACCCTGACCCATACGCCCAGCCCGATGAAGTTTCTGAATCGCATCCTGGAGCGGCCCGCTCACGAGCGACCCTTCCTGCTGCTGGTCACCGGGTATCCGGCAGACGGGGTCAGGGTGCCGGATATCGGGCGCAAGGGCCTGGATGAGATCGCCGTATTCTTCGACGGCGGGGAACAGGAATAGGGTCAGCCGATGCTGGAGTCGCTGACAGAGTGGCTGGGGCGCGTTTCGGACTTCGTCTGGGGGCCGTATTGCCTCATCCCGCTGCTGTTGGGCGCGGGTCTTTTCCTGACCGTGCGTCTGCGCGGTCTGCAGTTCCGGCAGCTGGGTCCCGCCCTGCATCTTGCTTTCGTCGCCTCCGAGGAGCGCAAAGGCCCCGGCGAGATCTCCCATTTCCAGGCGCTGATGACGGCGCTCGCCGCCACCGTGGGCACCGGTAACATCGTCGGCGTCGCCACCGCGATTGCCGCCGGCGGGCCTGGCGCCCTGTTCTGGATGTGGATGACCGGTCTGGTCGGCATGGCCTCGAAGTACTGCGAAGCGCTGCTGGCGGTGAAATATCGGGTCACTGACGAGGCCGGCGAACAGGCCGGCGGGCCCATGTACTATCTTTCGCGCGGGATCCGCTGGCGCGGATTCGGGCGGGTCCTCGGAGGGATGTTCGCCCTCTTTACCGCGCTGGCTGCCTTCGGCATCGGCAACATGGTGCAGTCCAATTCGATGGCGGCAGCGATACAGGGCGCATTCGGCGTCCCTAACTGGCTGACCGGCGTCGTTGTAGCCGCCGGCCTGGCAGTCGTGACCATCGGTGGCGTGCGTTCGATCGGACGGGTGACCTCGGTACTGGTGCCGTCCATGATCCTGCTCTATGTGCTGGCCTGCCTGTGGGTGCTGATCGTCCATGCGGGCCAGATACCGGCGGCCGTCGCGACCATCTTCAGGGATGCGTTCACGGGCACCTCCGCGGCCGGCGGATTCCTCGGTGCCGGTGTCGCCCAGGCCATGCGCTACGGCGTGGCCCGGGGCATCTTCTCGAACGAGTCGGGGCTGGGATCGGCCGGCATCGCGGCGGCGGCCGCAAAGACCCGCGAGCCGGCACGCCAGGCCCTGGTGTCCATGACCCAGACCTTTATCGACACCATCGTGGTCTGCTCGTTCACCGGCATCGCCATCATCGCCTCGGGCGCCTGGCAGACCGGCATGAACGGCGCGCCCTTGACCCAGGCGACCTTCGACGGCGCGATTCCGGGCGGGTTCGGCAGCGACATCATCGCGTTTTGTCTGGCCCTGTTCGCCTTCTCCACTATCCTCGGCTGGAGCTATTACGGCAGCCAGAGCGCGTCGTACCTGTTCGGCCGTTGGGCGGTGCTGCCCTATCGCCTGCTGTTCGTTGCCGCCTGCTTTGCCGGCACCGTCTATACGCTGGACTTCGTATGGCTGTTCTCGGATGTGATGAACGGCTTGATGGCCCTGCCCAACCTGGTTGGCCTGGTGCTGCTCAGCGGCGTCGCCGCCCGGGAGACACGGGACTATTTCGAGCGCAACGGCGCCCTGCCGGCCTCATCCCGTGTTCTGTAGACCGTGGGCGATCCCGTTGACAGTGAGCATCAGAGCTTCCAGCAGGTCCTGATCGCGGCAGCCGCCAGCGCGCCATCGACCCAGCAGATCGACCTGGATCATGCTCATGGGGTCCACATAGGGGTTGCGCAGGCGGATGGCCCGCTGCAGCACCGGTTCCTGATCCAGTAATCCGCCGCCGCCCTTGAGGCGCAGAACGATATCCC
>CBDTYJ010000166.1:0-6129 GCA_965364575.1 uncultured Gammaproteobacteria bacterium | reverse complement strand
GAGTGGATTCAGGCTAGAATTGTCGCGTTTTCCGCCGCAGTTCCGGCGAACCGGAGTAGATGATGACCAAAGTGCTTCTCGTGGAAGATAACGAGATGAACCGGGATATGCTTTCCCGACGCCTCACCCGCAAGGGTTTCGAAGTCGTGATCGCCGTCGACGGACAGGCCGGCGTCGACATGGCCGGCTCCGAGTCGCCCGACATCATCCTGCTGGACATGAGCCTGCCGATCATGGACGGCTGGGAAGCCGCCGGCCGCATCAAGGGCGATCCCACCACGGCGGGCATCCCGATCCTGGCCCTGACCGCCCATGCCATGGAGGGTGATCGGGAGAAGGCGCTCGCGGCGGGCTGCGATGATTACGACACCAAGCCGATCAACTTCTCCGGCCTGCTGGAGAAGATGGGTAAGTTGCTCGAGGCCTGAGCCGGGTCTCAGCAGATCCGCGGCAGCGGATCCTCTTCGAGTTCCTCCAGCATCCGCTCACCGCCGATCTCCGTCGACATCACGACCGCGCGGCGGCCGCTGACGAGTTCACCGATCACGGCGGCGTCGCGGCCTTCAGGCAGGTTCTTCCAGGCCGTGAGCAGCGCCTCTGCCTCATCCGGCGCCACCACGGCTACCACCCGACCCTCGCAGGCCAGATAGTACGGGTCATAGCCGAGCATTTCGCACACCGAGCGGACCGGGTCCCGCACCGGGATGTCCGGCTCCGATAGCCGCACCTGGAGACCGGCAGCGCGATGGATCTCGTGGGCGACCGTGGCCAGACCGCCGCGGGTCGGGTCACGCATAAAACGGACTCCCGGCATGTGGCGTCCACACCGGGTAAGCGGCAGCACGCTGGCGGCGTCGGACTGCAGATCGCCCCGCAACCCGAACTGTTCCCGCGCAAGCATCACCGCGATGCCGTGGTCTCCCACCGGTCCGCTCACCAGCAAGCGGTCGCCCTCGCGTACCTGATCCAGCCCGAGGCTGACTCCGGCCGGACGTACCCCGACCCCGGTGGTCGCCAGATAAATCCCCCCGCCTTCCCCTCTCGGAACCACCTTGGTGTCGCCGGCGATCACCCGCACGCCTGCTGCCTCCGTGGCCTCGCCGAGGGCGGCTATGACCCGCTCCAGCAGAGCCATCTCCAGGCCTTCCTCGATAAAACAGTTGAGCGAGAAATACAGCGGGTCGGCGCCGGCTACACCCAGGTCGTTGATGGTACCGTGGGCAGCCAGGGAGCCGATATTGCCGCCGGGGAACTCCAGCGGCTGCACGGTGAAGCCATCGGTGGACATCAGGATCGCCCCGTCCGGCAGGGCCGGCAACTGTGCCGCGTCCGAGGCGGTATCCAGATCCGGATTCGCCAGGGAGCGGCCGAACACCTCCTCGATCAGTTCGTGCATGAATCGCCCGCCGTTACCATGGGCGAGGCCGATGTGGGTGTCCTGCATAAAACGTACTCCCTGGGATGACGGCCGACGCCTCAGACGGCACCGGCTTCGCGTGATGCGCGGCAGCGCGCCGCATATTCGATGATCTGCCCGGCGCACAGACCGCCGTCGTTGACCGGCAGCACGGTGTCCGGCTCCACGTGGAAATCGTCCTGGCGCAGACGTGTCACCAGATTATCGGTGAGACAGCGGTTCTGGAACACGCCTCCGGCCAGACCGACCCGGCGGGCGCCGGTCTCCTCCCGCAGCCGGTTGGCGGTGGCTACCGCGGCGCGGATCATGGTGTCATGGAAGGCGGCGGCGCGCGCGGAAACCGGGCGGTCCGCATCGGTGAGGAGCGTCAGCATCGGCGCCCAGTCCACCACCCACACGCCGCGTTCGTCACGCAGCAGAGGCAGGTCGATGCCGCCCTCGCAGCCGTCGGCGGCGGCCTCGAACATCATCGGGCCCTGGCCTTCGAAGCTCGCCTCGATGGTCAGACCGGTCAGAGCCGCGGCGGCGTCGAAGATGCGACCGACGGCGGTACTGACCGGGCTGTTGACGTCCCGCTGCCAGGCGGCGGCAACCAGTTCGGTGCCGGGAGGCGCCGCCGGGCAATCCAGACTGGCCTCCCAGCACAGGGCCGCGGCGCTGCGCCAGGGCTCCCGCCCGGCGCGTTCTCCTCCCGGCAGCCGGAACCGGCGCATGGTGGCCGCCCGCCGCCATGCCCCCGGACCGCCGACGAGCGTCTCACCGCCCCACAGGGTGCCGTCTTCTCCGAACCCGACACCGTCCCAGGTCAATACGATCCCCGTTTCTCCCGCCGGCCACGTCCGCGCGACGGCGGAAGCGTGGGCGTGATGGTGCAGGATCGGGTGGGCACCGAGACCCCGCTGCCGGGCCCAGCGGCTGGTTGCATACTGCGGGTGGGCATCACAGACGAACACCTCCGCCTCGACACCGAACAGCGTCTGCAGATCCTCGACCACAGTCTCGAACACGGTCAGGCTGCGCTCCGTGCCCATGTCGCCGATGTGCGGCGAGATCACCAGCCGGCGGCCCCAGCCGAGGGCGACCGTGTTCTTCATGTGCCCGCCCAGGGCCAGGGTGGCGCGGTCCAGGGCGACCGGCAGATCGATCTCCATCGGTGCGCTGCCGCGGCCCAGCCGCATGGGCTGCAGCCCGCAGGCCATGGGACGGAACACCGAATCGTCGGCCGGTCTGACGATCGGCCGGTCGTGATGCAGACAGGCATCGACGATGTGACCGATCCGTCTCTCCACGTCGCCGGCCTCGGTCAGGACCGGTTCGCCGCTGATGTTGGCGGAGGTGGCCACCAGGGCGCGGCCGAACTCCCGCAGCAGCAGATGGTGCAGCGGGCTGTAGGGCAGCATGACGCCGATCTCTGCAAGCCCTGGCGCCACCAGCGGCGAGAGGGTCGAGCGTGGCCTCTTGCGCACCAGCACGATCGGTCGCGCCGGACTCAGCAGGCGCTCGATTTCGTCCGCTTCGGGGGCCAGCTCGGCGCGCAGCACACCGAGGCCGTCGTCATCCCCGGCCACCGGCATCATCACCGCCAGCGGCTTGTGGGGACGCGGTTTCGCCTTACGCAGCCGCCTGATGGTCTCGTCGTTGCCCGCGTCGCACATCAGGTGATATCCGCCGACGCCCTTGACCGCCACGATGGCGCCGGCGGCGAGCGCCTCCAGACACAGCTTCAAGGCGTCTTCGTTGTCCTGAACTTCGCGGCCGTCCCGATCCCTGAAAATCAACCGCGGGCCGCAGGCCGGGCAGGCCACCGGCTCGGCATGGAAGCGCCGGTCGGTCGGGTCCTCGTATTCCCGGCGGCATTCATCGCAGAGCGGGAACCCCGCCATGGACGTATTCGGCCGGTCGTAGGGCATGGCTTCGATCAGGGTGTAACGCGGCCCGCACTGAGTGCAGTTGATAAACGGATAACGGTATCGCCGGTCCCCCGGATCGTTCAATTCGCGGACGCAATCGTCGCAGGTGAAATAATCCGGCGGTACGTGGATGCGCGCCTCGCTCGCGGCGGCGCTCTCGAGGATGCTGAAATCCTCGAAGGCTCGCGGCGCGACGTCCTCCACCCCGGCCAGCGAAGGTCGGGAAAGGGGCGGCGCGTCATCGATCAATGCGCTCAGGAATGCTTCCAGGTCCGGCGCGCGGCCCTCGGCCAGCACCTCCACCTCGCCGAGCTGATTCTGAACCCAGCCCCGGATCCGATGTTTGTGGGCAAGGCGATAGACGAAGGGGCGGAAGCCGACGCCCTGGACCCGACCGGACAGGCGGATGCTGCGCGCGCCTATCTTGTCCTCACCGCTCATGGCGCGCCGTCACTGCGGCGGGCCGGTGTCGGCGCCATTGCGCGGCAGCGCAAGCGGCTCAGGCGACATCCCGATCGCGGATGCCGCTTGACCACCAGATCCGGCAGGCACCCTCGTCGGAGACCATGCACGGGCCGACCGGCGTCCGCGGGGTACAGGCGAGGCCGTAGATCCGGCACTGATTCGGGTAAATCTTGCCCAGCACGACCTTGGCGCAGTCGCATCCCTGAGGCATCTGTCCGGCGCGCTTGCGCTCCTCGCCGCCGTGCTGGCCGAAGGCGGTGACGGAATCCCGCTCCGCCAGCCATGGCTTGAGCTGGAACCCCGACCCCGGGATGGTGCCGATGCCGCGCCAGGTGGCGTCCCCGACAGAGAATGCCTCATCGAGCCGGGCGCGGGCCGCCGGATTGCCGCCTGCCCTCACCACCTCCGGATAACAGTTGTCGAGGAATCGGCGATCCTCGATGAACTGGCGCAGCACCGAATACATGGCTGCGAGCAGACTCTCGGCGGTGAAGCCCGCCACCGCCGCCGGCAAACCGTGATTGTCCACCACGAACGACCATTCCTCGGGACCCATCACGGTGGAGACGTGACCGGGCGCGATCAGGGCGTCGAATCCCGGCTCGCCGCTGTCCAGCAGCATCGCTACTGCCGGCCAGGTGAGCCGGCCCGAGAGCAGCATGTACAGATTGTCCGGCGCGCCCTCGCAAAGCATCGCGGCCACCGGCGCCATGGTGGTTTCGAAACCGGCGGCGAAGAACACGACCGGACGTTCGGGGTTGTCCCGGGCGATGGCGGCCACTTCCATCGGGGAGGCGACCGGCCTGATGTCGGCGCCGGCGGCACGGGCCTGCTCCAGGGAGCGGACGTCACGCCGGGGCACGTTGACCGGGACACGCAGCATGTCTCCGAAAGTGACCAGAACGACGTCTTCCTCCAATGCCAGGTGGATGGCTTCGTAGACGTCTTCTTCCGGGCAGATGCACACCGGGCAACCTGGGCCGGGGATCAATTCGATCTGCGGCGGCAGTGCGCCACGGATACCGGCGGCGCTGATCGAGCGCTCGTGGCCGCCGCACACGTTCATGATGCGGATCTTGTCGGGTAACGGTAGCCCGCGGATCCGCTCCAGCCATGTTTTGGCGCTCGCGCTCAAACAGCGTTCCCGCCGCCGGTGCCGACCTCTGCCTGGTGCAGCCTCGCGCCGTCCGCCTGGATCCTGGGTGAGCGGGTCTGTCCCGCCGCGACCCGTGCCCGGTGCGCTTCCAGTTCCGAGACCACCCAATCGCACCAGGCTTCGAGCCCTTCGCCCCGGCGCGCAGAGAGACGCATCACGGGTGCCTGCGACGCCAGTGCCCGCAGATGGCCTTCGGCCTGTTCGGGATCGAAGTCGTCCAGCATCGGCAGCAGATCCGACTTGCTGAGCACGACCACGTCGGCGGCGCGGAACATGACCGGGTACTTGGCCGGCTTGTCGTCGCCCTCGGTCACGGACAGCAGGGTGACGTTGAAATGCTGTCCGAGATCGAAGCTCGCCGGACAGACCAGGTTGCCGACGTTCTCCACGAAAAGGATATCGACGCCGTCCAGGTCCAGCTGATGCAGCGCATCGTGCACCATATGGGCGTCCAGGTGACAGGCATTGCCGGTGGCGATCTGCACTGCCGGCACGCCTCGCGCCCGGATGCGCTCGGCGTCATTCTCGGTCTCCAGGTCGCCTTCCACCACCGCCACCGACAGGCGCGAGGCGAGGGCATCGATGGTCGCCTCCAGCAGCGCGGTCTTGCCGGAGCCGGGCGAGGACATGAGGTTGATCGCCAGTACGTTGTGACGATCGAAATGCTCACGGTTATGGGCCGCGGCGTGGTCGTTCTCGGACAACAGGCCGGCCAGCACGGTCACCGCCTCCCGGCCGCTTTCCGTGCGTGCGAATTTGCCGTCCCCGGTCACCAGATGGCGGTTGCCCGGGGTGACGTTACAGCCGCAGGTATCGCACATATCAGCTTCTCCCGGTGCAGCCCGGTCCCTCGGTTCGCCTTCAGGCGTCCTCGGCGGCCAGCATCTGATCAAACAACTCCCAGGACGAACGGGCATCCTCGGCGGAGACTTTCTGTATGGCATAGCCCACATGGACCATCACGAAGTCACCGGTCTCGATGGTCTGATCCTGCAGCATGAACAGGCTGACCTCACGCTCGACGCCCTTGGCCTCGCAGCGGGCGTTGAACCCGTCCACTTCGATTATCTTCATGGGGATTGCGAGACACATGACCGACGATCCGTCCGCGTTCGAACATTTTCCGCTAGTGTAGCGCTGCTGGCGGCCGGAAAACAGTGTGTCGCCCCCGGACGGCGCTG
>CBDTYJ010000165.1:0-6131 GCA_965364575.1 uncultured Gammaproteobacteria bacterium | reverse complement strand
CGGATCGCCGTGTCCTTGTCATCGGCAGTGCCCTGGTATGCGATGTCTCCGTCCTCGGGCAACTGTTCCCGGATCACCGGATCCACCTGTTCCTTGATGGTATCGATCGCGGTACCCAGGGGCATGTCCGTGGGGGGCGTGACGATCAGGGTGATGGTGCGGCGACGATCGACGCGACGGATCTGATCCGGTCCAGCGGTGCGGGTCAGCTCCACCAGTTCCCCCAGCGGTTGCACGCTGCCGTCCGGGGTGGCGATGGGCGTGGCCATCAGCTGTTCCGGGGTATTCCAGTCGAGGCCGCGGAGGATCACGTCCAGCCGCTCGTTGCCGTCGAAATAGTCGCCCACGTAGAGCCCGTCACCCAGCGCCCGGATCACCCGCGCCATGGTCTGGCGGTCCCAACCCGACTCGACGATCCGGCGCTCCCGGGGAATCAGCCTCAGCTCCGGCTCCGCCAGTTCCACCCCCGGGACCGGTCGCACGCGCGCTCCGGGCAGGGCCTCGGAGATCGCGCCCATGCCGGTGATCGCCGCCGACAGCATGGCCTCGATGTCTCGACTCTGGATGTTGACGTCGATCGAGCGCCCGCCGCCAAGCCGACCGAACAATGAGGCCCGGTTGACGAACACCAGCGTATCCGGGAAGCCGCGCATCACTTCGGCATTCAGGACCTCCACCATCCGGTCCACGTCGTCGCGGTCCTTGGTGCGCGCGCCCATGAAGCCGAAGCGGCCGAACACGCCCAGAAAATAGCTTTGCAGCGCGGGTTCCGCTTCGCCTTCGAGGTACGGCAACATGCGTTGATTGACGACCTCCGCGAACTCGGTCTTCGCAGCCTCGACGCTGACGCCGGGCGGCGGCAGTATGAAGCCGAACATGAAGTTCTGTTTGCCCTCGGGCAGGTAGTCGGTCTCCGGCAGCAGCCAGGCGGTCAGGCCCACAGCGGTGGCAGTCAGGCCGACGATCCATCCGCTCCGCCGCGCGGGCGTATCCGTCAGCGACATGATGATCTGAGTGCCGCGGCGCCACCAGGATTCATGGGGGTCGGTCAGATTGACGTCGCGCAGCCAGCTGGTGGCGGCCGTCGGGATCACGGTGATGGCGATGGTCAGGGAGGCGACCACGGCGATAGCGATCGCCAGGGCCAGGTCGGCGAACAGCTGGCCGGCGATGTCGCGCAGGAACACGATGGGCAGGAAGATCGCCACCGTGGTCGCGGTAGAAGCCACCAGCGCGCCCCACACCTGGCTCGACCCGTTCAGTGCTGCGACGTGGCTGGGAGTGCCTTTCTCGCGCAGGCGGACGATGTTCTCCAGCACGACGATGGCCGCGTCCAGCACCATGCCGACGGCGAAAGCCAGGCCGGCCAGCGAGATGATATTGAGCGTGCGTCCGGCGGCATTGAGCACGATGAAGGTGACGAACAGCGAGATGGGGATGGCCAGCGCGACCATCATGGTGGCGCGGAACCGGCGCATGAACCACCAAAGGATGGCGATCGCGAGCATGATGCCGATCAGCAGGTTGTTTCGCAGCATCGACACCGACTGCTTGATGTATACGGTCTCGTCGTAGGCCTGCTTCATGAACAGGCCGGCGCGCTTCAGCGGCCCCTCGTTGAGGTCGGCCACCACCTGCTTGAGTTCGGCCATCACCTCGAGCACGTTGACGTTCTGTTCAGGCTGCGCGTTGATGGCGATAGAGGGCCCGCCATCCTGATTCAGGGTGCCGCTGGGATCCTGCAGGACGGTGTCGATCTCGGCGATGTCGTACAGGTGCACCGGCCGGCCGTCGCGCCAGGTGAGCACCATGTCGTTGAAGCTCTCGACGCTGTATTTACCGGTAAAGCGCAGGGTGTAGGAGCGCCTTCCCACATCGGTGAAGCCGCCCGAGACATCCTCGTTGCCGCCCGTAAGCCGGGCCAGGGTCGGGATGTCGATGCCCAGGGCCGCGGTCCGATAGGGGTCGAAGGTGATCCGCACCTCCCGCCCGCGGCCGCCATAGATGGCCGCATTCGAAATACCGGGGATGCGCTCGATCCGGGACTGTACGACTTCCTCGACGAAATCCTGGTAACTGGTGATGTCGCGATCGTTGCCGGGCAGCGGCCTCAGCGCGAACCATGCAATGGCTGTGCCGAACTCGCCGCGGCCGGCGTAGATCACCGGTTCGTCCACGTCCGGGGGATAGCTCGGGACCCGGTTGAGGCGATTCATGACCTCGATCAGGGCCCGCTCCAGGGGGACGTCGACCGCGAAAGTCAGGTTGATCGAAGAAGAGCCCCGGCTGGCCGAGGAGGTGATTTTCTCCAGCCCGGGAAGACCACGCAGCGCGTCTTCCTGGGGTTCCAGGATTTCGGCCTCGACCTCCTCCGGCGCCGCCGCCCGCCAGCGCGTGTTGATCTCGATCAGCGGCCGTTCCACGTTGGGGATCATCTGCACCGGCATCCGCAGCAGGGCGATACTGCCGAACATCAGCACCATGATGATGGCGACGATGACGGCGGTAGGGTTGCCGATCGCGGGGCGGGTGAGATTCAAGGTCGTTGCCTCTGGGTGGCTGAGCCGGGCATTGTAGACCTTGCGACCGCATTTCTCACGTTTAATTCCCCGGGGGACGGACTGCGGAGGCTCCCAGTGCAGGGGGGTTCTGGCCGATCCGGAACAGGCTCCCGCGGGGATCCGGAAGGAGGTATTCGTGATGGCTGAAGACCGCGTCACCCACCAGGGCGGATGCCACTGCGGCAAGGTCCGTTTCGAAGTGGATGCGCCGGCCCGGCTCCGGGTCCACGCGTGCAATTGCTCGATCTGCACCATGACCGGCTTCCTGCACCTGATCGTGCCGGAGCGCGATTTTCGCCTGCTGAGGGGGTCCGAAGCCCTGAGCGAGTACCGCTTCAACACCGGGGTAGCGCGTCATCTGTTCTGCCGGCGCTGCGGCATCAAGTCGTTCTATGTGCCGCGCTCGAACCCCGATGGCATCAGCGTCAATGCCCGTTGTCTCGATCCCTCGTCGATCGTGGATATCGAGGTGGAGGACTTCGACGGCCGAAACTGGGAGCAGGCCGCCGGTGCGCTCGCTCATCTGAGCCGTCAGGGTCCGGAGCCCTGACCATCGGGCGCGGCTTCCACCGGGAAGCAGGTGGCGGGGGCGGGGGTGCAGATCAGACGCGGATCTT
The DNA here is from genome assembly GCA_965364575.1 of uncultured Gammaproteobacteria bacterium. Taxonomy (GTDB): domain Bacteria; phylum Pseudomonadota; class Gammaproteobacteria; order Steroidobacterales; family XN24; genus CAMYOC01. The sequence continues at coordinate 2,953 of CBDTYJ010000165.1, read as the reverse complement.
CCGGACGCGCCCGCCTGGCGATCACGATGACCCAGTAATCCACGTGGGGCGAATGGATATTCCGCGCATACGCGACACCGTATTCGTCCTGCTCGGCGAAACCCGGACCCTCGCCCAGCAGATGGGCCCGGTGGGTCGGTGACGCCAGCAGCGCGTCCAGCACCGCGCGCGGCGATTCGATGCCGCCGACGATGGACTCCACGTTGTTGGCCAGGCCGTCCGGATACTGGTCGGGCAGGGGATAGCCGGTTTCGCGGAGCATCTGATTGGGCCCCCGGTGATCCCCCGAGACATGGGACAGTTGGCCTCTGGCTGCCATGTCTCCGGCTCTGAATTCGGCGAATGCCTGCAGCGCGGGGCTGCACTTTATTCTAGAACGATTATTGGAAAGTTCTGTAAGAAATTGAGATAAAACGAGTTCATCCTCGCCGAGCTCACAGACAGTCGGGGCGGGCGAAGACTGGCTGGGCTCTCGTCCAGGTTCTTCGCGCGGGAAGCTCAGGCCGCTCCCCAGCAAGAGCAGGCAGCCGATCGCCGAGCTCCATCTTCGCCGGCCGGCCCGGAGTCTGTCTCTCGTGTTCACAATCCGGTTCGACCCTCCCGTGCGCCGGATTGGTTCCCCTCCGGACGGGAGGATGAGGGGAATGGGGCAGACCGGTAGAATACCTGTCCTTACCCATGACGCCTCGGGGCCTTCTGAATCATGAGATCGATCATGAGATCGCGTTTTGTCGTTCTGCTTTTGTGCCTGCTACCCGTGATCGCCAGCGGCGAGACGCAATTTGTCGAATTGGAGGTGACCATGCGCTCCGGCCAGGGAACCGGCTACAGCATCGTGCGCATGGTGCGCAGCGGCTCACCGGTGGAAGTGCTGGAGACCAATGCGGCCAGCGGCTACTCCCGGGTCCGGGTGGCAGGTGGCACCGAGGGCTGGATGCTGACTCGCTATCTCACGGATTCGCCGGTCGGCGCGGAGGCGCTGGTCGCGGCCCGGCAGCGGGTGGACCAGCTCAGCAGGGAAAATCGGGAACTGATCGAAGAGCGAAATCGCCTGATGTCGGAGGGCGATGACCTGGCAGGGGAGCTGCAGCGGCTCAAGGAACTGTCTGCCGACGCCATATCACTGGAGCAGACAAGGCAGAGGCTGACGGCGGCGGTCCAGCGGCACGAGCAGACCATCGAGAAACTGGAGGCCGACAACGCCAGACTCAAGTCCACCGCCAGGCGCGACTGGTTCCTGGCGGGTGCCGGAGTGCTGGTCGCCGGCCTGCTGTTTGGTCTGATTCTGCCGCGGATCCGCTGGCAACGGCGACGCAAGTGGAACGACCTCTAGCGTAACCTCCGGCTCAGACCTCCTGGCCGGCCAGATACATCCAGGTCTCGACCACGGTGTCCGGGTTCAGCGAGATGCTCTCGATGCCCTGGTCCAGGAGCCAACGCGCAAAATCCGGATGATCGGACGGTCCCTGGCCGCAGATGCCGATATATTTGCCCTGATCGCGACACGCCTTGATGGCCATGGCCAGCAGCGCCTTGACCGCATCGTTCCGCTCGTCGAACAGCTCCGCGATGATGCCCGAATCCCGGTCCAGCCCGAGGGTCAACTGGGTCATGTCGTTGGACCCGATGGACATGCCGTCGAAATGCTCCAGGAAAGCGTCGGCCAGAAGGGCATTGGACGGTATCTCGCACATCATGATCAGCTTCAGACCGTTCACGCCCCGTTCCAGTCCGTTCGCCTGGAGTAATTCGGTGACCTGCCTGGCCTCGTCTACGGTGCGGACGAAGGGCACCATGACCTGGACGTTCTCCAGCCCCATTTCTTCCCGGACCTTGCGCAGGGCCCGGCATTCCAGCTCGAAACAGGGCCGGAAAGAGGGCTCCACATAGCGGGAGGCACCCCGGAAGCCGAGCATCGGATTCTCTTCATGGGGCTCGTAGCGGCTGCCGCCGATCAGGTTGGCGTACTCGTTGGATTTGAAGTCGGACAGACGCACGATCACCGGTTCGGGTGCGAAGGCGGCAGCGATATTGGCGATGCCCTCCGCCAGGCGGTCGACGAAGAAACTGACCGGGTCGTCGTAGCCTGCCATCTGATGACCGATGGTCTGTTTGAGCTGTTCGTCCAGCTCGTCGAATTCGAGCAGGGCTTTGGGGTGCACGCCGATCATGCGGTTGATGATGAACTCCAGCCGGGCGAGACCCACCCCCTTGTGAGGGATGCCGCCGAAGTCGAACGCCCGGTCGGGGTTGCCGACGTTCATCATGATCTTGACCGGGATCTCCGGCATCGCGTCCAGTTCGATGACCTTCTCTTCGTATTCCAGGATGCCGTCGTAGATCCGGCCTTCGTCGCCCTCGGCGCAAGACACGGTGATGCCGGCGTCGTCCTTGAGCAGTTCGGTGGCATCACCGCAACCGACCACCGCCGGGATGCCCAGCTCGCGGGCGATGATAGCCGCGTGGCAGGTCCGTCCGCCCCGATTGGTGACGATGGCGGAAGCCCGCTTCATCACCGGCTCCCAATCCGGATCCGTCATGTCGGCGACCAGCACGTCGCCCGGCCGGACCCGGCTCATCTCGCTGACCTGGCGGATGACGCGCGCCGGACCGGCGCCGATCCGGTGGCCGATACTGCGGCCGGTGATGATGACCCGCGAATGGGACTTGAGATGGAAGCGCTGCAGGGTCCTGCCGCTGCGGCTTTGCACCGTCTCCGGTCTGGCCTGCAGGATGTAGAGCTTGCCGTCATGGCCGTCCTTGCCCCATTCGATGTCCATCGGTCGCCCGTAGTGCTCCTCGATGATCAGCGCCTGGCGCGCGAGTTCTTCCACATCCGTGTCCTCCAGACAGAAACGCTGGCGGTCCGCCGGATCCACGTCCACGACTCGGGTGGCATCCCTGTCTTCGCCGAACACCATCTTGATCGCCTTGGCGCCCAGAGAGCGGCGCA
>CBDTYJ010000164.1:0-6157 GCA_965364575.1 uncultured Gammaproteobacteria bacterium | reverse complement strand
GCCCGCCATTACCGGGACGGCCCACCATCCGACTGGCGCGAGCGATTCATATCCAGCTATGCCGCATCGCATCCGGCCGAGGATTGGGCGGAATGCTGGGCCCATTACCTGCATATCCGCGCGACCCTGGAGTCAGCCGCCGAAGCCGGCTTTGTCGATGCGATCCATCCCGGCAACTGGCACGCCGAGTTCGTCGGCCTGGTGCTGGACCTCAACGAGGTCATGCGCAGCCTCGGCCTCCCTGACGCCTACCCCTTCGTGCTGACCGGGCAGGTGGCGCGCAAGATCGAATTCATCCATGAAGCGATCGAGCGGTGCGCTGCCCGCAATCAGCGCGGAGCAGCGTAGGGGCGAAACGCCAGGGCGTGTCGGCCCGGCACCGGGGGATCGCCGTCAGCCGTCGACCAGCCGGACGTTCGGGTCGGGCAGGGCCAGCGGCGGCAGCTGGTCGAAAGCCCGCCGCAGATTGACGCTCCAGGATTCGCGAATGGTCATCAGGTAAGGATGACCCTCTTCGAAAATCAGGTGCACCGGGGGCACAGCGGCGCCGGCGCGGTACAGCATGATCTCTATAGGCGGGCCCACGCTTGCGTTGCTGCGCATGGTCGAGTCCATCGACACCAGCCCGCAGCGCGCCACCGTCTCCAGGTCGGTATCCATCCTTACGATCCGGTCCAGGATCGGCTTTCCGTATTTCTGCTCGCCCAGCTGGAGGAACGGCGCAAGTTCCATCGGCGTGACGTAATTGCCCTGGGGATAGATATGGAACAGAGCATGCGGCGCCTGCCCGATCTGGCCGCCGAGGATGAAGTCCGCTTCTGGAGAGAAGTTCTCGTCATCACCCTGGGCCCCGTATCGCTGCTGCACCTCCCGGTTTATGGCACCGATATAGTCCGCTGCTTCCCGCATGCGGTTGACCGTCGCAAGACTCACCTCGGCGGTCTCCCGGATGTCCCGCTGCAGGCGCGCAACGACCGCCTGGGTGGTAGCCAGATTCCCTGCGCTGAGCAGCGTGAAAAACCGGCCATCGAGATCGGTAAACGGGTGCATCTTGCTGTAGACGCGGAGCTGGTCGATACCGGCGTTGGTCCGGGAGTCGGACACGAAAACGAGGCCGGTGTTGACGGAAGCTGCAAGGCAGTAGGTCATAGTGCGAAGCTTAACCGCAGCCGCCATCCTTGGGAATCACCGTCGCCGCGCCACGGGGTTTCTGTCTGGACGGGATTTGTCCCTATACTTGCCGCACCGATAGACGAACCTTGCCGAGCCCGATGCCCAATTTTTTGCCAGCCGGCGATGCCCGAAAGAGCATATTCCCCGCATTTCCGGTCCCCATCTACATCCGCCCGATCGTCGACGACGAGGCCTTCAATCTGGACCTGGTGGAAAAGATCGAGCGCCTCAAGGAACGCGATCCGGAGGGAGTGGAGATCTGTAAGAAGGAATATCGGGTCGGATACACCTCGTTCTTCAGCCACAATCAGATCCACGAGGATCCGGAATTCGCCGAGATCGCCGGTCATATCCTCGAACACGGGCGTTTTTTCGCCCGTTCGGTCGGTTTCGCCATCGACGATCCGCCGCTGAATTTCACCCTGATGTTCGGCACCATCAACGTAAAGGGCTCGTCCCACGAACTGCACCGCCACCGCAACAGCCTGATCAGCGGCACCTACTATGTTGCTGCTGACAAGAGTGCCTCCCAGATTTCTTTTCTCGATCCCAAGGCTGGATTTCGGATGCACGAGCCCGGCGGTCACGATGCACAAACGCCATTCAGCGCGCTGGAGTTCTCTGTCCGGCCTCGCTCGGGCATGTTGGTGATGTTTCCATCCTATCTGGAGCACTCCGTCGGCGTGCACCAGAGCGAGCGACCCCGTGTCGGCATCACCTTTAATCTCGATCTGGTCGATCCGGCGCGCCTGCCACGGCGCCCGGCCCCCGCGGAATATTGACGCTCGCGCCGGAGCGCGCCGGCCTTGCCCGGGCCAATTCCCATCAATCGCTTATACAACATATAGATAGAGGCCATTTCTCGATTTCTTCTGAATTTAAGACAAGTCCCGCACCCGAATCCGGGGTGTGTTGGCCGGACAAGGCAGGGGGACCCCGGCCGCCGGCAGACCGGTAGGAAAAATGCGAACCATGTCCTGGAAGCCCTGGGCCCGTATGACCATACTCGGAGGCCAACGCAGAGGGGAGTTCACCGGATGCTTACGTTCGTATTCGTAATTGTGGTCAGCATCGCCATCATCGGCTCGATGTGGATGTTCCGTAATCTCCAGGCCCAGGGCGATTCGGCCGAATCGAGCCTGTTCCCGGTTCGGGATACCAAGACTGCCGCGGACACCCGGGAATCCGACTTCCACGCCGTCTCCATCCGACCCTGCCCGGATGCCTGCTCCGCCGTGAAGGCCTTGGCAGGGCGACGTTTTCTTTCACATAATCCGCCCTTCCTGCCGCTGGCGGATTGTGACCAATCCATGTGCAATTGCCGCTACCAGCACCATGCGGACCGCCGGAGTCAGGATGACCGGCGCGAGGGCCTCGGTGTCACCTATCAATTCAGCATGGATCCGGAAGGGATGGAGCGCCGCAGCGCCGCCGACGACCGTCGCGCCAGCTAGGATTGCACGGGCGGCGGGGCGAGGCTCCGGTTTGCCCGTTGATTCTGATTCTCATCCCGTTTTACTCGCCTCGGAAGCCCCGTCCGGGCTATAATGCTGCGTTCGGTCAGCCTTGGCTGACGCCCACGGAACGACGGCACCAATATGGCAGAATCGACGGCAGAATCTTTGGCGGAGCACCCCATTCCCGAGAGCAAATCCGACGCGGCGGATACGATCTTCGAGTCCATGGAAGTCGAACAGGAGGCGAGCGCCGTCCTGGGTCAGCTCGAGGAGCTGAATATGCGCTTCCGGGCCTCCTTCTCGGTCGACAGCGAGCTGGTGCCGCAACCCCAGCTGGACCAGCATCGGCAGCTTCTGGATGAAGCCAAACAGATGCTTGAGGAAGTCCTCGAGCAGGCCGGCGATTCCGCCCAGCGCGCGTCGGTCCTCGGCGGCATCACGGCCGGTCTCGCGATCGGCACCGCGGTCCACCAGAACCGGTATCTGATGCGGCAGCACTACCAGGCTCTGCGCGAGTCGATCGGCGCGGACGAGACCTCCACCGGGAAATCTCAGCGTCAGTTGTGGCTGGCGAAGATCCTGGGAGACCTGCTGGAGGAGGGGCCCGAGACCGTCGAGGGCTCCGGGCTGAAAAGCAAGGTCTGGCGCCGATATCAGCGCAAGTTCGGCAAGAACGCCGAGACGTTCCGTCGCGACTGGCGCGCCCTGTGGCGAAGGAATCGCGACAAGACCGCCGCCTGACTCTGTTACGGGGATCCACAGACCGGGCAGGGCCCCCCGTCGATCCGGGACACCGGATCCGTGCAGGCGGTCAATATCCCCGTTTGTGATCGTCGGACCGGGTCATGATCCAGGTCAGTCAGAAGTGGCCGCCCGGCATGTATACTGCCGCCGGCTCGCGGCCCGACCATTGTCTGACCCGGGCCGTGGCAACGCGCCTCCAGGGGCATGCCTCGACTCCCAGATAGCCAGGATATTTGACGATATTCGATGAGCGACGATCCGGCAGAATCCGGCACCGAGACGCTGCTCGAAGCCAGCGACCTGGAACTCTGGCGCGGCGAACGCCGTCTGTTCAGCCAGTTGTCCTTCACACTCGCGGCCGGAGAGCTGCTCCACATCACGGGCGCCAATGGCTGCGGCAAGACCAGCCTGCTGCGGGTCCTCTGCGGTCTGACCCTGCCGGAGACCGGAGAGGTGAGCTGGCGCGGCCGCCGGGTCATGCGCAGCCGGGCCGACTACCACGCCGAGATGTCCTACATAGGCCACCGGGAAAGCCTCAAGGGCGAACTCTCGGCCCGGGAGAACCTGAGTTTCGACCTGCGTCTGCGTCACGACCTGAGCCGGGAGGATATCGACGAGGCGCTGGATCGGGTCGGGCTGACAGCCGCCAGCGACGTGATGGCCCGGGGTCTGTCGGCGGGCCAGAAGCGGCGCGTATCGCTGGCCCGGGCCCTGGCCAGCCGTGCGCGGCTGTGGGTACTGGACGAGCCATACACGAATCTGGACGTGGCCGGTCGGGATTTCGTCGACCAGATAATGACCGAGCACCTGGCCAACGAAGGCCTGGTGCTGCTCGTGGCCCACCAGAGTCACGGCGTGATCAGCGGCCGCATCCGTCAGCTGGAGATGGGCTGATGGACGTCCCTGGCCTGGGACAGGCATTCACGCTGCAGGTGGCCCGGGATATGCGCCTGGCCTTTCGCCACGTGGGACAGCTCGCCAATCCGCTGATGTTCTTCATCATGGTGACCACACTGTTCCCGCTGGCGCTTAATCCGTCGCCGCAGCTGCTGGAGGCCATCGCCCCCGGTGTGGTCTGGGTCGCGGCCCTGCTGGCCTCGCTGCTGGCCTCGGAGAGCCTGTTCCGTCAGGACGTGGACGACGGCACCATGGAGCAGCTGGCCCTGTCGCCGCAGCCGCTGGCACTGATGCTGCTGGCCAAGACCGCGGCCCATTGGCTGATGACCGGTCTGCCCCTGGTCGTGATCTCGCCGATCGTCGCATACGGCCTGTTTTTGCCGCCGGAAGCCGTTCCGGTGACCATGGGAGCCCTTGCCCTGGCGACGCCGATCCTGAGCCTGGTGGGGGGCATGATGGCCGCATTGACCGTGGGTCTGCGCCGCGGCGGCGGGTTGCTGTCACTGCTGATCCTGCCGATCGCCATGCCGGTGCTGATCTTCGGCGCACGGGCCACGGACCTGGCCATGACGGGGCTGGAGTCGGTCGGCGCGATCTATCTGCTGGCGGCATTGTTGCTTCTGGCGGTCAGTCTGTCTCCGTTCGCCATGGCGGCGGCTATGCGTATTAGTCTCGATTGAGTCTAAATCGGGTTTTTTGTCTAATAGGTAGGGTATGTGGAAGTTTATTCATAAGTTCGGGTCACCGCCCCATTTCTATCGGCTCTCGGTGCTGCTGACGCCCTGGTTCGGATGGGCGGCGGCGATCCTCATCACGGCCGGCACCCTGGGCGGACTCTACCTGGCACCGCCGGACTACCAGCAGGGCGAGGGTTTCCGGATCATCTATGTCCATGTGCCCAGCGCCTCGATGTCCATGTTCGTCTACGTCAACATGGCGCTGGCGGCGGCGGTGGGCCTGATCTGGCGGATCAAGTTGTGCCACGCGATTGCGGCGGCGTGCGCGCCCATCGGCGCCTCGTTCACTTTCCTCGCCCTGGCCACCGGATCGATCTGGGCCAAGCCCATGTGGGGAACCTGGTGGGTCTGGGACGCGCGGCTGACGTCGGAACTGGTGCTGCTGTTTCTCTATTTCGGTTACATGGCGCTGCGGGCGGCCATCGATGATGAGAACCGGGCCGACCGGGCCAGCGCCCTGCTTGCGATCATCGGCGTCATCAACATCCCGATCATCAAGTATTCGGTGGAGTGGTGGAATACGCTCCATCAGCCGGCGACCATCTCCAAAATCGGCAAACCGTCCATGGACGGCGACATGCTGACATGGCTGTTGCTCAACATATTCGGCTTCATGTGCTTCTTCATTGCCGTCCTGCTGGTCCGGGCGCGGGCCGAACTCATCCGGCGCTCTCGCGACCAGAAATGGCTCAAGCAAGCCCTGGGGGTCGCCTGAGATGCCGGAATTTCTGGAATTCGGCAAACACACGACCTACGTGGTGAGTAGTTTTGCCCTGGTGATGGTCGTATTGGCAGGGAACGTCGTGTTCGCGCGGCGGCGTCTCAACGAATTGACAAACCGAGCGCGGCGACGTCTGGCCGCGGAGGATAAATCGTGAAATCACGACATCAGAGAATGATCGGCATCGGCCTGGTCCTGGCCGGCGTGGCCCTCGGGGCCAGCTTCCTGCTCCGGGCCATGAACGAGAACATCCTGTTTTACTACAGCCCGACCCAGGTCGCGGCCGGCGAGCCGCCGGAGAACCGGCGTTTCCGGGTCGGCGGGCTGGTGGTCGACGGCAGCGTCGCGCGGACCCCGGGCGATATCGAGGTGGCTTTCGTCCTCACCGACAACAGGGAGACCGTGCCGGTGGTCTTCAGCGGCATCCT
>CBDTYJ010000163.1:0-6175 GCA_965364575.1 uncultured Gammaproteobacteria bacterium | reverse complement strand
CTCGACCGAGGGCGTCGATCCGTCTCTGTCTCTGAGACTCAGAAGTTGTTCGGTTGTGGCATGCATACGTGGTCACCATCTGATTCCCCCAGCAATCGCCGCAGGCGCTCGTGGGCCCGGGATAGCTGGGATTTGGAAAAACTCGTCGTCCTGCCCATGATCCGGCCGATCTCGGCGTGGGTCATACCCTCCACGTCGTGCAGCCAGACCACCGATCGGGTCATCGGTGGCAGCAGGGCCAGGGCGGTCGCCACATCCATGGCGCCGTGCAGCCGCTCGGCCGCTGCGCCGTGATCCGAACCCTCGAGCCAGCCGCCGTCGCCGATCTCGGCATCCGGAGCCGTGGCGGAGGCCTTGCGATGCCAGGCCGAACGGAGTTGCGCCAGGCATTTGTTCACCGCCACCCGCTTGATCCAGCCGGGGAAGGCCCCGGGATCGCGCAGGGAATCGAGCTTGCGTATCACCTCGATGGCGGTTTCCTGCAGCACCTCGTCCGCCAGCGCCGCACTCTGCAGCATCCGCATGGCGAGGGTATAGACCGGCGTCGAGTAGACCCGATAGAGCACTTCGTGGGCCTTCATGTCGCCGCCCCTCGCCCGTTTGAGGATGGCGTGATCGACACTGCAATCGGAAAATCCGGACATGACGCTGATTAGATACCTCAGACAGGGAAAAGGTCGCGCAGGATGGCGGGCCTTGAGGGGGACCGGGGCGGACGTTACTCTACGCCTCCCGCGGCCGGGATGGCGGAACTGGTAGACGCAGCAGACTCAAAATCTGCCGATCGCAAGATCGTGGGGGTTCGATTCCCCCTCCCGGCACCAATCCACGGCTCCCCGCCGACACTCTGGACAACAATCCGATGACTGCCGGCGGGCCGGGACCGGCGCTCGTGGCCCGTCATCGGCCGGATCAGAAGTAGGCGGTGACCACGACCGAGTCCGAATAGGCCCCGGGAGTCGGGCTCTGATCGGCGAAGATGCGGCCATAGACCGGGATGGTGAAGACGGTGCGTCGGGGCAGCGTCATGATCCTGGTGACGACGCTGGTGGCACCCGAGCCGTCGCCCCAGATTATCGTGCGCGCCGCGTTCAGGTAGGCGTTGTAGTCGAGGGTGCCGCCCCCGGAGACCATGTGGCGATCTTCCATGTTCCCGCTGTTGCCGGCGCTCAAAGCGATGGATACGAGACCGGTTCCGCCCTGGCACCGCAGCTGCACGTCCGCCGACGTATCCAGATTCTGGGTGGTTCCGGCGGTGTAGATGCCGAAAGCGAGCGTCGGTGTGGATATTCTGCAGTTGAGTGCCGCCTGGGCGGGTGCTGCCACTATCAGCATGACCAGAACGCAACAACGGCAACGCCGCCCTGCCGTCACTGGCCAGCCTCACCCGCGCACATCACATCGCCGAGATCCGGTACCAGCCTGTCCGTGTCCTGAAGCCTCAGGACGAAGCCGCAAGCATTGTCCCGCCAGCTCAGGGTAAGCGCTGCGCCATCGCTGACATCCCGCAGATACACCTGCCCGTCGAGACCGACAGGGAAGGAGCCATCCGCCTCCCCGGCACGCACGATACTGCCCTCCGGGGCGGGCGATCCGTCCGGGAGCAGCAGCCGCAGCAACACATCGCGGCCTTCCCGGGCCGGGAAATCCGCCACCACGCCGCTGCGGAAATAGGGCGTTACGTTCATGGCTACCGATTCTATATTGGCGGTCAGCGGCAGGTCTTCCTGTTTGATCGAGATCTTGTTGTTCTGGTAGGGGCGCAGACCCGGAACCAGGATCCGGCCGCTGCGGTCGGTGCGCCCTATCTCCTGATTCTCCAGCATCACGCGAACATTCTCGAAGCCGTTGACCTGGACCACCGCAAACGCCTCACGGACTTCCCGTGCCAGGAAGGGCATGCCGCCGGCCCAGACGGCGGACCCGGCCGTGCTGGCACGCCAGCTTGTGCCGTCGTCGGTACGCGTGGATTCCAGACTGTAGCGCCCGGTCCGGGTCTGGCCCGAAACGTCAGCGTCCCATTCGGTATTGCCGCTACCGGTGGCGGTGCCGAATCGGTAACCGTAACCCGGCCCCGTGGGCAGGTTCTGTTGCAGCTGAGCGGTGGCGCGGGTATCGCCATCCCTCGCCTGCAAGCCGAAGCTGGCGCTGCGCTGGTTACCCAGCGACAGATTCATCGACAGGGTAAAGGCGAAGTCGCTGTCGTCACCGTTTTCCACATAACTGGAGCTGGCCGACATGAACAACCGCCGCGCCACCACCTTCGAGTAGTTCAAGGTGAACAGGTCGAGGTTCGGCGTGGCCCGGTTCTGCTGATGCAGGTACGAGCCCGATATCGTCCCTCGCCGCGCCAGATTGAGACCGCCGGTCATCGTGTAACGCGCCTTCGGCTGGTCCGTATCCTCGACGAAGCTCAGCTCCCGGTAGTCCGAGCTGTATCCGCGATAGTTGACGGCGAGGTTTAGCCGGTTCGAACGATAGCCGTGCCCCAACATCCAGGAAGCGCCGGTCCCGGGATCGTCGCCGTCGCTGACAGTGAGTCCAAGCGAGGTGACACCGAGCCGCAACCGGGAAAAGGTCACCCCGGAACCGATTCGCCGGAAGTCCGCCGAGAGCTCGCTGTTGCCCTCCACCGTGACCGTGTCGCTCAGGCCGTGGCGATGGAATCCGGCAAAGAACACGTCCTGATAGTCATTGCTGTCGAAGCCATAGTCCTTTCTCAGCGTGCCGACCGAGTAGGCATAGTCCGACAACCCGGACCTGAGCAGGGACTGGCTGGCGTAGAAATCGGTCACCACGACCTGCTCCCGGCCCAGCAGATCGCGGGTCACCAGACGTGCCTCGCCGGCGCCGGTATTGACCCGGATATTGTCGAAATTGAACGGCCCGGGAGTCAGCTCCTGGCGTTGGGTCAGGCGGCCATTGACGAAAAGCTCGGCCTCCGAGGCCAGCGCCGTTTCGCCGTCGAGGGATGGCAGGGGGAAGGTAATGAAATAGGGCTGGGTATTGAAGTTGGTGGCGACCTGAACGCCGGCGAAACGCGTCGGCGAGCCCAGCATGCCCGGATAAAGCATGCCGTCGCCGATCCGATAACTCTGCATCAGATCGGGATCGTCTTTTTCCCAGGTCGTCTCAAGCCGGACCCATCCGTCATCGTCATCGAAATCTTCGAAGCCTTCGTCGCCGTATTCACCGTGGCGATAGATCAGGCTGTTGCGGAGTGTCCCGGCCGGACTGAAGGCGATCGGTTCAAAGAAACCGACGAACTGCCTGGAGTCCCCGTCAGCATATTTCTGATAAGAAAGATTGTAATCGCCGTATACGCCTACATCCGAGACGGGTGCGGATCCGCTGCGCCAGGACCCGGTAAATTTCTGTGGGCGCAGAAAGCGCGGCGGAATGCTCACCTCCAGGCTCAGACTGGTCGGGTCGAAATCCACGGTGCTGCCCTCGAATCCATCCACGGGCAGGTAACGGAAGCCGCGATAGACCACGGCTCGGGGCCGATCGTCATTGACCCGCCAATCGTCCACCATGGCCTCTTCGACCCAGTACCTGCCGGTATCGTCCGTCAAAACGAACCCGGACCGGGCCGGGCCGCCGTTGGCGGCGACCTCGAGGATCAGCATCTCGTATTCGGCCGCGGAGGCTGCGGCCGAGAGCAGCAACAGGAGCGTTGCGGCGATAGACCTAGTTGTTGCCGGGCAGGACATACTGCACGGCATCTGACGTGTCGGTGAGCGCGGTCACCGCGGACACGTCGGCGTCAGCCGGCAACGGCAGCATGAAGGGGCGCGTGGCGCCAGGCAGCAGATAGCCGCCGACCTGTATCGGATCCTCGGTCGGCTCGTCCGGCGCCCCGCCTCCGAACACGGGGTCCCCGCTGCGAGACAATCTGAATCCCAGTATCTGCGCCGTCGCGTTGCCCGAATTGGTCATCACCACTTCCAGCCGATCCTCATGGCGCTGGCTGCGCACGACGCGCACCGAAGGCTCGGCGCCTTCCCCGGGAGCGAGAAAGACAGGCAGGGAAAGCCGCAGTCTGACATTGATGCCGCTGCCCGAGGCGATCTCTTCCGGCAGCGCGAGCTCTGTGATGATCAGCCGATAGGTGCCCTCCGCATCGGCGCTGGCCTCGACCAGCTTGCCGATCCGAACGACCTGGGATTTCCCGGCGGGGATGGTGAAGATCCGCGGCACGATCAGCAGGTCCTCGGTGTCCCCGAGCACATCGTCACCGTCTTCATTCTGGGCCCAGTGATGGATGTCCGCCTGCAGCGAAGCCGGCTCGCTTCCCTCGTTGCGGATGGTGATCAACGCACTGCGCTCACGAGCAGCGATCTCGACCCGCACCGGCGACACATTGAGCACCGCCGCGGTGCAGTCCATCGCCAGAAGGAGAAAGCAAAGGGCAGCGGATACCGCTGCCCCTTGTGTTTGCATCCGTGACATCGACTCAGAACACGATTGTGACGGTGACCGTGTCGTTGTACGTGCCGCCGAGGGCGACGGCCGCGTCAGCCTGCGCCACCCGGCCGTAGACCGTCGTTGTAGCGGAGACGCCGGTACCGACGATCTGCTTGCCGGTTGCGGGCGTGTCGCCCCAGACGGTACCGCCGGCCACATCGGTGTAGAGCTGATACGGCAGGAGGTTGGCGCCGTCCACCATGGCGCGATTGTTGACGTCGCCCTGGCCGCCACCGTCTATGGTCATCTGCGGCGTAAACCCGGCGGTACAGGTGTAGTCGATGCCGTTGCTGGTGTCATTGTCGACCGCCGGATCGATGATTCCAAAATCGACCGTGCCGGTCGCGTCAATGGTACAGGCACTGTTGACCTGCGCCGTCACGGTCATGGGCGAACTGACGTCGGCCATGGTGCCGGCCAGCGGCAGACTGGCGCCCAGTACGGCCACAAGACCGCGGAACGCGTTTGCGGAAGTCTTCTTCAACATTTCAAGGTCCTCGGTAGTAGTTTCGGGAGCTGAGCTATCTCTTCTCTGGAGACCTCTGGCTTTGCGTCCCCGCCTCGCGGCGGGTTTGCCTTTTTCGAAACCCGGAGGTTCCGCTGGCGAGACTGACTTTACCATTAAATCAGATGCTTACGTCAATCAATTCACCCGAAAACTGAGAAATGCGTCAAGTTTTTGGCAATGGCGTTAAGTGAAATGGAGGGAAATCATCCAGATCGCAGCCGGCGAGGCTCCGGGCCCGCGATCCTCCCGCCTGCCGGGGCCCCCGGGCCGGGCCGGTGAAAGACCCGGTAGGCCACCGGATCGGGGCCGACAACGGGCTCTTCCGGGCAACCCGACATCCGGTTCCAGGCGCGGCGACCGCAACACGATCCGACATCAGGCTGGGGTAAGATTGCCCACCAGTCAGTTCCCGGAAGACACGATCGACATGAAATTTTGCAGCGCCTGCGGGCAGCCGGTCAGCCTCAGGACACCGGACCAGGATACGATCCCCCGCTACATCTGCGACGCCTGCGGGACGGTCCATTACGAGAACCCCAAGATCGTGGTCGGCTGTGTCCCCGAACACGAAGGCAGGATCCTGCTGTGCAAACGCGCCATCGAGCCGCGTCTGGGCTACTGGACCGTACCGGCGGGATTCATGGAGAACGAGGAGACCCTGCAGGAGGGCGCGGCCCGGGAGACCCTGGAGGAAGCCCTGGCCGAGGTGGAAGTGGGGGAGATGTTCGCCGTGATCGACGTGGTCCGGGCCCGTCAGGTCCACGTCATGTTCCGGGCCACCCTGATCGGCGAAGAATACGGGGTAGGCTACGAGAGCCTGGAGACCCGGCTGTTCACCGAGGAGGAAATCCCCTGGGACGAGATCGCCTTCCCCAGCGTCCGTTTTGCCCTCGAGTCCTGGCTCGAGGACCGGCGCCAGGGACGCAGCGGCCACCTGCACATGACCACCTTCCGCCGGCCGCGTCTATAGGGGCATGGCGGACCTTATGGCAGAATACGCCCTCGCCGGCGACCGGCGCCGAATGATCCGACCGAGAGGAGCACCATGACCTTCGTCGTCACAGAGAACTGCATCCGCTGCAAATACATGGACTGTGTGGAAGTCTGTCCGGTGGACTGCTTTCACGAGGGTCCCAACTTCCTGGTCATCGACCCGGAGGAATGCATCGACTGCACCCTGTGCGAACCGGAGTGTCCCGC
>CBDTYJ010000162.1:0-6200 GCA_965364575.1 uncultured Gammaproteobacteria bacterium | reverse complement strand
GGCGGCGGCCTGTCGGCGCGCGCCCTCACCGACAAGGACCGGGCCGACCTGCGCACGGCAGTGGATCTCGGGGTCGATTATCTGGCTATCTCCTTCCCCCGCGATGCGGAGGACATGGAGGAGGCGCGACGCCTGCTGCGGGAGGCGGGCGGCAGCGCGCTGCTGGTCGCAAAGATCGAGCGAGCGGAAGCGGTGGCCAATATCGAGGAAGTGACCGAGGCCAGCGACGTGATCATGGTCGCCCGCGGGGATCTGGGCGTGGAGCTTGGTTATGCCGAAGTCCCGGGGGTTCAGAAGTCCATCATCCGTGTCGCCCGCGATATGAACCGGGTCGTGATCACCGCCACCCAGATGATGGAGTCCATGATCAACGAGCCGATCCCGACCCGTGCCGAGGTGTCGGACGTGGCCAACGCCGTACTGGACGGCACCGACGCTGTCATGCTGTCCGCCGAGACCGCCATCGGAAAATTCCCCGTCCGCGCGGTCCAGGCCATGGGCAATGCGTGCATGGCGGCCGAGCGGCAGCGGGTTACGACCCATTCCCGGCACCGGATGGACGACGTATTCAGCCGCACTGACGAGGCGGTGGCCATGGCGACCATGTACACGGCGAACCACCTGGCCGTGCAAGCCATCGTCGCCCTCACGGAGTCCGGCTCCACCGCCCTCTGGATGTCCCGGATCCGCTCGGGGATCCCGATCTATGCCCTCACGCCCCATGTGACCACACGCCGGAGGGTGGCGCTCTATCGTGGCGTCTATTCGGTCCCCTACGACCCGGGCGACGCGGCACCGGACGTGGCGTTCGGCGGTGCCTGTCAGGCTCTGATCGAGCGCGGCCTGGTGGCTGTCGGCGATACGGTGATCTTCACCGAAGGCATGAAGATGGGGGTGTCCGGAGGCACCAACACCATGAAGATCCTGTCCGTGATCGATCCATCCGGGGATTGACCCGGAACCGGCGGGTTCCGCCTCCGTCCGGCGGTTGTTAACGTTGGCCACCATGGCGGCCCGGACCCGCATCATCCGTCTGGCGCTGATCGCGCTGCTGTTCCTGGTGCTGCTGACGGCAGCGGCGGTGGTGACCTTGCGCGCCAGCCTGCCGCAGCTGGATGGGGAGCGGACCCTGGCGGGTCTCGATCACCCGGTGACCGTGAGGCGGGACGACCTTGGCGTGGTCACCTTACGCGGCAGCGCGCGCTCCGACCTGGCCCAGGCCACGGGGTTCGTCCATGCCCAGGACCGATTCTTCCAGATGGACCTGGCGCGGCGCCAGGCCGCCGGTGAGCTGGCGGCTCTGTTCGGCGCCGCCGCCGTGCCGGTCGACCGGCGCAACCGGCTCCACCGATTCCGGCACCGTGCGGAAGCGTCGCTGGCGAGCGGCGGGGATGCGGACCGCGTGCTGCTGGCTGCCTATGCGCGAGGGGTGAATCAGGGTCTGGAGGCGCTCGGGGCCAGGCCGTTCGAGTATCTGGTCCTCAAGGCGCAACCCGAGCCCTGGCGCCCGGAGGACAGTCTCCTGGTGGCTTATTCCATGTTCCTGACCCTCAATGACGCCCGGGGTGAGCGGGACGCCGCCCTGGGGCTGATGTACGACCTGCTGCCGGCGGAACTGGTCGATTTCATGGTTCCGGGCGGAACGCCCTGGGACGCGCCGGTCCAGGGCGACGCCCGCCCGGCGCCGCAGATTCCCGGGCCGGAGGTGATCGACCTGCGCCGGGCGGTGCCCGGTGAAACCATCGGCGCGGTATCCCGGCCGGTCCGGATGGCGCCGCTGCCGGGCAGCAACAATTGGGCGGTGGCGGGCAGCGCGTCGGCCACCGGCGCGGCCATGGTCGCCAACGACATGCATCTTCCGCTGCGGGTTCCGAATACGTTTTACCGGCTGCGGCTGGAATTGGAGGCTGGTGGGCCCGGTTCGGCGGTGACCGGCGTCACCATTCCCGGGATCCCGGTCATGATTGCCGGCAGCAACGGCCACGTGGCCTGGGGCTTCACCAACAGTTACGGCGACTGGACCGATCTGGCTCTGGTCGCGACGGATCCGGACGACCCCGGCCGCTATCTCGTTGACGGTGGCAGCGAGCCCATCCGCTGCAGCGAGGAGATGATCTCAATCAGAGGGGGAGAGGCCGTCGCCGAATCGGTCTGCGAGACCCGCTGGGGACCGCTGATGGGACCGGACCATCGCGGCCGCCAGCGAGCCTTGCGGTGGCTGGCTCACGAACCGGGAGCCGTCAACATGGAGCTGTTGCGGATGGAGCGGGCCGGCACCGTCGCCGAGGCCATGGACGTCGCCAATCGGGCCGGCAACCCACCACAGAACATGGTGGTCGCGGACCGCGACGGTGCCATCGGCTGGACCATCATGGGCAGGATCCCGCGCCGCCGGGGCTATGATCCCGCGCGCCCGGCCGATCTGAGCCGACCCGATACCGGCTGGAGCGGCTGGCTGCAGCCGGTGGAATACCCGCGCATCGTCGACCCGCCCGGCGGCAGGATCTGGACGGCCAATGCCCGGGTGGTGGATGGCGAAGCCCTCATGCTGTTGGGCGATGGGGGTTATGCGCTGGGGGCGCGGGCCGGGCAGATTCGGGACCGGCTGGTCTCGCGCCCGCTGCTGGAAATGGACGACATGCTGGCGATCCAGCTGGATGACCGGGCCGTGTTCTACCGTCGCTGGCGCGATCTGCTGCTGGAAGTGCTTGACCAGGAAGCGATAACCGGAGAGCCGGGCAGGGAAGAGTTTCGGAGGATCCTCGTCGACTGGGTTCCGCGGGCAGACCCGGAGGCCGTGGGCTTCCGCCTGGTCTACGAGACCCGGGCGCGCCTGCTTCGGCAGCTGTTCGAATCCCTGTCCGCGGAGGTCCGCCGGGCCGACCCGGATTTCGGTTTCGAAGAGGGTCTGCGTTACGGTCTGGGGCGTCAGTTCGAAGGGCCGGCCTGGCAGCTCCTGACCCGGCAGCCGACCCATCTGCTGGATCCGGGCTTCGAGTCCTGGCAGGCCCTGATTCTGGCTGCCGTGGACGCGACCCGGGAGTCGGCAGCCCGCGCCGGGCGCCTGTCCGAGCGCACTTGGGGCGAACGCAACCAGGCGCGAATCCGGCATCCCCTCAGTGCCGCCTTGTGGCCGGTCGCGAGATGGCTCGACATGCCGGCGCAGCCCCTGGCAGGCGCCACCCAGATGCCGCGGGTACAGTCGCCGGATTTCGGTGCCTCGGAACGATTCGCGGTCTCGCCAGGCCGGGAATCCGAGGCCTATCTCCATATGCCGGCCGGCCAGAGCGGCCATCCCCTGTCGCCATACTACCGGGCCGGTCACGACGCCTGGGTCGAAGGCCGGCCGACCGCCTTCCTGCCCGGACCGGCGCAGCACCGTCTGGTGCTGTCTCCCATGCCCTGAGGACCCCGCAGATCGGGGCGGCTGCCCGGGACAGGCAAGCCAGAGGCCTGACCATGGGTGTCATGCCTGCCGCGCCTCCGGCCGGCAGGCGAAAGAGAAAGGCGCGCCGGAGACCGGCGCGCCCCGTGTGGCTCCCGCTTCCTGCTCAGTCGGCGGGCTGGCTCACCAGATAGGTGGTCCGGGCCGGGACCGTGCCGACGAGGCGGCCGCCGGCGACGCTCAGGTCGTTGTCGGTGCCGGTGATCTCGGTGACCGTGCCGTCGGCGAAGGTGTCGCCGACCTGGAGGCCACCGTCCAGGCTCGACAGATCCACATCACTGTCCTGGTTGTTCAGGATCACAACCACGCTGGCTGCGCCATCCAGGTCCCGCTGGAAGGCGAGCACGTCGGTCCCGCTTCCGGCGAACAGCTGGCTGATCACCAACGTCGGCGCCGCCGGATCGGTGGCGTCCATGGTCCAGGTGTAGCACCCGGCCTCGGCGATGGTGATGCTGCCGTCGCCGGTGGGCACGGCCAGCGCGACTTCGGTATCCAGCGGCGTCACGCCGTCGTTGTAGGAGCGCTCAACCGACCAGTCGGCCGCGGCGATCTTGTAGCCGAACGTATCGACACCCATGCTCACCCGGGCCTCGTAGATGTCATTGCCGAGATTGGCAAAGCCGTCGCTGGCCGGGGGCGGATCCGCCCAGCCGTTGAAGCCACCGCGGGCGAACATGGCCACACCGAAGGCCTCGGCCGGATCGTTGCCGGTCTGCTGGGGCGAGCAGGCCTGGGAGGGGTCGTACAGCACCTCGGTGCTGCCTCGCTTGAGGGCCGGATAGGCCTGGCGGGCGGCGGCGAGGGCGGCAAGGCGGTCGATCAGGGTCGGCGCCGCGCCGGTGGTCTCGGTCACGCTGACCGTCAGCACCGGTGCCGCCGGAACCGAGGTATCGAGGGTGAAGTTGTAGCAGGCTTCCGAAGCGAGGGAGATGTTGGTGTTACCCAGACCGCCTCCGGGGCCCAGGGTCAGCGGCGTCTCGAGGACTACCGGGTCGACCTCGTTGGTGAATTCCACGCTCCAGTCCGCGTCGGCCACCTTGAAGCCGTAATCTCCGGCCGCGATGGGGAGCTCCGCCTGGTACTGATCGCCGCCGAAGTTGATGAACTTCGCGCCGGGTAGTGCATTCCAGTCGGTGAATCCGCCGCGAGCGAACATTTCCACGCCGTAGGCATCCGTATTGTCGAGACCCTGGTCATCGACGCCACAGCTGTCCTTGATCCGGGTCACGGTCAGCACCGGCGCATCCGGATCCGTCGTATCCAGCTCGAACTGATAACAGCCTTCCTCGGCCAGCGAGATATTGGTGTTGCCGAGACCCCCGCCGGGTCCGAGCGTGATCGGCGTACCGATCACGACCGGGTCCACCTCGTTGGTGAACTCCACGCTCCAGTCGGCGTCGGCCACTTTGAAGCCGTAATCGCCGGCGGCGATCCGCAGGCGCGCCTTGTAACTGTCGCCGCCGAAATTGACCAGTTTGCCGGCGGGCGTGGCGTTCCAGTCGGTAAACCCGCCGCGCAGGAACATGTCCACGCCATAGGCCTCACTGTTGTCCAGCCCCTGGTCTTCCACCGCGCAGACGCCGCTGCCGGCCTCGAAGTTCATGTCGTCGCGCTGGGAGTTGTCCTCCGTGGTACCCGGGAGCGCGATCTCGGTGCCGTAATACACCTGCGGGATGCCGCGAGCCCCGTAGAGCAGGCCCAGGGCCATATCCAGACGTTCCACCGCCTGGGGCTCGGAGGCCCCGCCATCCAGGGCGTTGGTGACGAATCGGGTGACGTCATGGTTGTCCAGGAAGGTAGTCAGGCGGGTCGCATCGGTATATTCGGCATCGTTGCCCAAGACCGTGGCGATGGTATCGGTGGTGGCAGACCGGTTGGCCAGGGCATTGTTCGCGGCAAAGTAAAAGGCGAAATCGAACACCGAAGGCGAGCCCACCGTGTCCTGATAATAGGCGAGGAAGGTCGAACGACCGTCGAAGACCTCGCCGACGCTCCAGAATTGCGAGCGGTCGGCGGCGCCGCCGGGACCCAGCAGATCGCTCCAGAGCGGCGTATTGACGTGCCTCATCGCATCCCAGCGGATGCCGTCCGCACCGATCTGATCGATCAGATACCGGGCCTGGGCGACGATGAATTCGGCGGTCTCCGGATTCTCGTGGATGAGATCCGGCAGTCCTGCGATGCTGCAGGTGTAGTCGCTGTTCTGGCCGTTGCAGCCGGGTGCCCCGAGCCGGAACCAGTCCGGTTCCTGGTCGACCAGTTGTGCGTTGTAGCCCGCGTGGTTGACCACGATATCGAGGATGACCTTCAGCCCCGCCGCCTGCGCCGTGGCGACCAGGTCCTGGAGCTCGGCCAGGGTGCCGAAATGGGGCTCGATCACCTGCCAGTCCTCGGCCCAGTAGCCGTGATAACCGGCAGAATCCACCAGATTCGGCCCATTGACGGCCGGCACCTGCAGGGATACTGGCGAGATCCAGATGGCGGTGAAGCCCATGGACCGGAAATAACCTTCGTCGATCTTGGCCTTCAGACCGGCGAAGTCGCCGCCGTGCCAGCCAAAGTTATTGTCCGGCTGTGCGTCGTCGCCGCGCCGCGCGCCGGTCTCGTTGTCGTTGGTGGGATCACCGTTGTTGAAGCGATCGGTGAACGCCCAGTAGATGATCTCGTCGCGGAAATCCACCAGCGTCTGCGCCGCGCCGATACTGGCGTCGATGGCGCTGCAGTTGTTGGCCGTGTCCGGATCGGCGTTATCGGC
>CBDTYJ010000161.1:0-6249 GCA_965364575.1 uncultured Gammaproteobacteria bacterium | reverse complement strand
GAAGATCAGGCCCTTGCCGAGCACCGGTCCGGCGTGCTCCGGCTGATGCGACTGGCTGCGGCACGGGAGGAGAAGTATCTGAGACGGGAACTGGCCAGGCACCGCAGCCTCAATCTCAACCCGGACCTGGGCGTGGATGGCGGCGACCTGATCGAGGACATGGTGGCGCTCGCCGCGGAGCAAGCGTTCCTGCCCGAGGGCGCCGACGTGCCCAGGGACGGGGCCGCATTCAGCGATCGAGCCCGGACCGGGCAGCCGCGGCTGGTCGCCGCCGGTACACAACTGGCCAACCTCGTGGCGGATGTGCTTGACCGCTGGCGGCGAGCCCGTACCCGCCTCGAGGACATCACCGCCTCATCCGCCGCCGGCGAGGCGGTCAGAGACCTCAAGATCCAGCTCGACGGCCTGGTCTATCCCGGCTTTCTGCGCCAGACGCCACCGAGATGGCTGCAGCATTGCCCGCGCTTTCTCGACGCCGTGCACGTGCGTCTGGACAAGTTGCTAGACGGCGACCCCCGGGACATGGCCCTGACGAAGACCGTGCAGCCCTTTCAGTCGCGATTGCTGAAACGGCTGGCCGATGCGGGTGACCACCCGATGCCGCCGGCGCTATCGGAATACCGCTGGATGCTGGAGGAGCTGCGGGTTTCGCTGTTCGCCCAGACCCTCCGTACTTCGATCAAGATCTCGCCCAAGCGGCTGGAGCGGCAATGGGAGCAGGTCGTCGCCGGTCAAAAGATGCCAGGCACGGGCAAACGGGTTTGACCCGCACTGCTCGGGTTCAACAGAATCCACACCAGGGCCGGGACTCCCAGCCCCGACATAACCGGCGCATAGCCAGGAGACCGGCCATGAGAATGGGAGTCGTCGTCGACGCCACCTGCGATCTCGCCCATGGTTTCGTGAACGAACATGGTCTGGAGATTCTGCCGGCTGCGTTGGTGCTGGACCGGTCTCGCGTGTTGATGGACAGACGCGATCCCGACACGACGCTGGCGATCTATCGCCGCTATATCTGCGACCGCGCCCAGGTGCCGGCGATCCAGCCGATGAGCACAGTGGCCATCCGCGAGTTGTTCCTCAACGAGCTGGTGCTGCGTTATGACCGCCTGCTGGTCCTGTGTATGGATGCCCGTCTGAGCGAGTTCTTCGATCACGCTACCCAGGCATCCTATGCGGTGCTCAAATCCTATCGCGAACTGCGCAAGGATGCGGGGCTGGATCCCTCATTCGCGATGCGCGTGCTGGATACCGGTACCGTCGGTCCCGGTGAGGCCGTACTGGCCCATGAAGCGCTGCGCGCGCTGCATACCCGGCAAGACGACTTCGACACCGCGCGGCGTACCGTGCAGGCGCTGGCAGCCAGGATCCGCTGCCGTCTTATCCCGGCGGACCTCACTTATCTGCGCTATCGCCGACGCGTAGGCGGCGCGCGCCTGGGCGCCCGGGACTACCGGCTGGGTCGTTGGCTCGGCCTGCGGCCGCTGTTGTCCTTTGAGGATGGGCGCTGGCGCGCCGCCGGCCGGGCACGCAATTTCCGTCAGGCAGTCAATCAGCTCCTGACCCGCACCGCGGAGCGCGCGGCAGCAGGCGATGTGAGCCACGTCATCGCGATGAGTTTCGGCGGTGATCCCCGGGTGATCCGCTCCCTGCCGGCCTACCGGGACCTCGAGTCGACGGCGGCCCGGCGGCGGATCGACCTGAACCTCGCCGTGATGAGCGCGACCCTGGCCGCCCAGGTCGGGCCGGGGGCGTTTGCTCTGGCCTGGTGCGCCGCCTAGCCGCCCGATTTGGATTCGTCCCCGATGGTCTTGCTCATCACGGCCCGCATCATGTCCATGGGCAGCGGGAAGACGATGGTGTTGGTGCCGTTGTTGGCCACCTCGGTGAGGGTCTGCAGATACCGCAGCTGGATCGACTCGGGCTGCTGAGCCAGCTTGCGCGCGGCCTCCAGCAACCGCTCGGATGCCTGCATCTCGCCCTCGGCGTGGATGACCTTGGCTCGCCGCGACCGCTCGGCTTCGGCCTGGGCGGCGATGGCCCGGATCATGCTCTCGTCGAGATCCACATGCTTGATTTCGACGTTGGACACCTTGATGCCCCAGGCATCGGTCTGGCGGTCGAGGATGGACTGTATGTCGGCGTTGAGCTTGTCGCGCTCCGACAGCATCTCATCCAGTTCGTGCTGGCCGAGCACCGAACGCAGGGTGGTCTGAGCCAGCTGGCTGGTGGCCTCGTAGACGTTCTCCACCTGGATCACCGCCTTCTCGGGGTCGATGATGCGGAAATAGACCACCGCATTGACCTTCACCGACACGTTGTCCCGGGAGATCACGTCCTGGGTCGGCACGTCCATTACGATCACGCGCAGATCACGCTTGACCATCTCCTGGATGATCGGGATGACGATGATCAATCCGGGCCCCTTCACCTTCCAGAATCGGCCGAGCTGGAAGATGACGCCCCGTTCGTATTCCTTGAGGATCTTGATGGCGCTGACAAGCAACAGCACCAGGAAGGCGAGTCCAAAAACGGCAAAATTCTCGAACATGATCAGTGCTCCGTATCGTCAATGGGTTCCACCGCCAGCGTCAGTCCTTCCACCGCGATGACCCTGAGTGTCTGGCCGGCTTCGACCGGTTTTTCCGAATGGGCGCTCCACAGCTCTCCGTGCATGAATACCTGGCCGGCCCCCTCGAACGGCATGGTGGCCTCGGCGCGGCCGCCGACCAGTTGCTCGGCACCGCTGACGACCGGCCGGTTCCGGGCCTTGATGGCCAGCCAGATGGTGGCCATCACCAGCGCCCCGCCCAACAGGGCGATGGAGCCGATCAGGGTCATGGGCACGCCGAAGCCCGGCACGTCGGTGTCCATCAGGATCACCGAGCCGGCGACGAAGGCGATGATGCCGCCGATACCGAGCGCGCCGAAGCTGGGTACGAACGCCTCGGAGATCATCAGGATGATGCCCAGGGCGATCAGCCCGAGGCCGGCGTAGTTCACCGGCAGGATCTGGAAAGCATAGGCGGCCAGCAGCAGACAGATGGCGCCCGCGACACCGGGCAGGATGGCCCCGGGATTGTAGCCCTCGAACAGCAGGCCGTAGAGCCCCACCAGCAGCAGCAGGTAGGCGACGGTGGGGTTGGTGATCACGGCCAGCAGTTCGGTACGCCAATCCGGCTCGATGCGTTCGGTCATCAGCCCCTCGGTAGCGAGCTCAACGCTGCCCGAGACGGTCTCGACGGTGCGGCCGTCGATCTGCTCGAGGAGGTCAGCCAGATCGGTGGCAACCACGTCGATGACCCCGATTTCCAGCGCCTCCTCGGCGGGCAGACTGGCGGCCTCCCGCACCGCCTTCTCCGCCCATTCCACGTTGCGGTCCCGCAACTCGGCCAGCCCGCGGATGTATGCGACCGCGTCATTGACGGCCTTCGCCGTGGAGGCGTCTGCCGGCGAGCCGCCGCCGTCTTCCGGCTCTGCCTCTTTGTCCTCCTTGGCCTCGTCTCCGGCATCCGGGTCCGGCCGCGGGCCTGTCGGCCGGGC
This sequence comes from uncultured Gammaproteobacteria bacterium, assembly GCA_965364575.1. Lineage (GTDB taxonomy): Bacteria > Pseudomonadota > Gammaproteobacteria > Steroidobacterales > XN24 > CAMYOC01. The sequence continues at coordinate 2,706 of CBDTYJ010000161.1, read as the reverse complement.
AGGGGGCTTGGGTTGCGTGCCGCCGACGGGCACCGGCGTTGCCGCACCCAGGTTGGTGGCCGGGGCCATGGCCGCGATATGACTGGCGTAGAGGATGTAGGTGCCGGCGCTGGCGGCCCGGGATCCACCCGGGTAGACAAACGTCGCCACGGGCACGGGCGAGGCGAGGATCGCCTTGATGATGTCCCGCATGGCGCTATCGAGCCCGCCGGGCGTATCCATCTCCAGCACGACCACGGCGGCGCCGCGTTCCGGCGCGCTTTCGATGCCCCGGCGCAGATAGTCGGCGGAGGCGGGACCGATGGCACCCTCGACCCGCAACAGAAGCGCTACGTCACCGTCCTGGGCCAGGGCACCGGCACTCGCGACCGAGGCTACCAGCGCCAGCAGCAGGCCCCGCATGGGTCGCAGCATCCGGGAATCGGGGTTTTTCCACATGTCATCTTGATAGTATCTGCTGCCCGTCGGGGCCGCCAGCGGAAGCGGCGTCTTCGGCTATACTCCCGCGACCCGCTGACCCATCGACCCGCAAGACCGGACATCATGGAAATCACGTTCATCACCACCGGTGGGACCATCGACAAGGTCTACTATGACGCCAACAGCCGATACGAGGTCGGCGAGTCGGTGATCGAGCACATGCTGCGTCAGGGCGAAGTCCATTTCGATCACCGGGTCATCGCGCTGATGCGCAAAGACAGTCTCGAACTGACCGACCAGGACCGGCGGCTGATCCGGGCCACCGTCGAGGCCGATCCCGGACGGCTGTTCGTGATCACTCACGGCACCGACACCATGGTGGAAACCGCGAAGGCTCTGTCGGGTCTGAAGGACAAGGTGGTGGTGCTCACCGGCGCCCTCAACCCGGCCCGATTCCAGGCCAGCGACGCCATGTTCAACATCGGCATGGCCGTGGCCGCCGTGCAGGCATTGGAGCCGGGCGTGTATCTGGCAATGAACGGCCAGATTTTCGATCCCGCCGACGCCCGCAAGAACCGCAAGCTCAATCGCTTCGAGCATGTGGATGGACACTGACCCGACCCACAGGAGATCCCCGACCATGTTTCCGAGACCGATTCTGATCCCGCTGCTGGCTCTCGTCGTCATGCCGGTCGCCGCCGACGCGGTGCGCAAGCAAGAGCCGTCGAAGCCGGCCACGGCTACCACGCCGGCTGCCGCCGAAGAGATCGTGGTGCAGGTGGACCAGATTTCAGGCCCGGTCTACATGCTCACCGGGCGCGGCGGCAACATCGGCCTGTGTATCGGCGATGACGGGGTATTCATGATCGATGATCAATACGCGCCCCTGACGCCGGCGATCCGCCAGGCGATCGCCCAGATCACCGATGACCCGGTGCGCTTCGTCCTCAACACCCACTGGCACAGTGATCATACCGGCGGCAACGAGAACTTCGGGGAACTCGGCGCAGTGATCGTCGCCCACGATAAGGTCCGTCAGCGCTTGGCCAGCGACCAGTTCATGCCCTTCATGGACAGACAGGTGCCGGCATCGCCGCCCGGCGCCCTGCCAGTCGTGACATTCAATGACACGGTCAGCTTCCACATGAATGGCAACACCATCCGTGCCTTCCACGTGGCCGGCGCTCACACCGACGGCGATGCGATCGTCCACTTCGACACGGCCGACGTCGTCCACATGGGTGACGTCTTCTGGAACGGCTTCTATCCGTTTATCGATACCCACAGCGGAGGCTCCATCCGCGGCGTGATCGCCGCGGTGGACGTCGTGCTGGGTCTCATAGGCGAGGAGACCGCGGTAATCGCGGGACACGGCCCGCTTGGCGACCGGGCCGCGCTGGTCGTCTACCGGGACATGCTCCAGGACGTCGCCGATCGCATCCAGACCCTCATCGAGGAGGGCAAGAGCCTGGACGAAATCCAGCTCGCGTCGCCCACTTCGGACTGGGATGGCGAATGGGGAAACGGCTTTATCAAGCCGGAAGCTTTCGTGCGTATGGTTCACGAGGACCTGGCGGACTAGGCAGCCGGCACGGGCCCCCTGAACGCGGCACCCGCAGACACCGCTTCTTCCACCACATCCCCCGAACCGACCAGGGGCGAGGCTCAGCCCAGCCGGAACTTGATCCCCTGGGCCAGCGGCAATTCGTGGCTGTAGTTGATCGTGTTCGTCTGGCGGCGCATATAGGCCTTCCAGGCGTCCGAGCCGGCCTCCCGTCCGCCGCCGGTCTCTTTCTCACCGCCGAAGGCGCCGCCGATCTCCGCACCGGAGGTGCCGATATTTACGTTGGCGATACCGCAATCACTGCCCGCCGCCGACAGGAAACGCTCCGCGTTCTGCAGATTGTCGGTGAAGATCGCCGATGACAGACCCTGGCGGACGGAATTGTGCATGGCCAGGGCCTCGTCCAGATTGTGGAACGGGATCAGGTAGAGGATGGGGGCGAACGTCTCGTCCTGCACGATCGGCCACTCGTTCATGGCCTTGACTATGGTGGGCTGCACGAAATTGCCCGGGCGATCGATGACGTGGCCGCCGGTGAGCACCCGGCCGCCGCTGGCGATGACCCGCTCCAGGGCCGCCTCGAAGCGGATCACCGAGGCCTGATCGATCAGGGGACCCATCAGGGTATCCGGGTCCATGGGATCGCCGATACGCACTTGCCGGTAGGCGGTGACGAGCTGGTGGGAAAGACGCTCGAACTGGGTCTCGTGGATCAGGACCCG